>CAYLVS010000027.1:0-6458 GCA_964387185.1 uncultured Oscillospiraceae bacterium
CTCCTATTTAAAATCCCCAGGACTTGACTTCCTCTACCAGTTGATGGTTGGTCAGATCATAGTGCAGGGGCGTAACGGATGCATAGCCCTCCTGGACAGCGATCACATCGATATCCTCCGGCAAGCCGGTATAAACCACCGGTTCTCCGGAATAGACGTAAGATGTACTCCCGTTTTCAGACTTCTGAATCCTAAAATCTTCGTCATATTCTCTGGCGCCCAGTCTGGTAATGCGGAGCCCTTTCACTTCGGAATCGGGGGCGTGGGGAAGGTTGATATTGAGTACGGTTCCGCCATCCAGTTTTCCGGAAGCTTTCTTCAGTGCAAGAAGCGCCAGATCACAACTGGCTTCAAAGTGCACTGGATGATGATCGTGCACGGAGACGGCGAAGGAGGGAATACCGTTGATAACTCCTTCGATAGCGCCGGATACCGTGCCGGAATATAAGGTGTCTGTCCCTAAGTTGGATCCGTGATTGATACCGGAAAAGACATGGTCAATTTGAATACCCAGATCTCTCAGGATCCGGAGCCCCAACTTGACGCAGTCCGCAGGCGTACCGGATACAGTCCACGCTTGCGTCGCATTGGGCATGTCGTATTCCTTTACCACAATGGGTTCCGTGACCGTAATGCCATGACCGCAAGCACTCCTCTGCGAATCGGGAGCAAAAACAAAAACCTCTGCTACAGAGGCCAAAGCTGCTGTTAATCTCGTGATGCCTTCCGCTTGAATGCCATCATCGTTGGTTACTAAAATTTTCATAACTACCTCCATGCTAAGCCTGGTGTAATGTCGTGCAAATAACTGTGTAATTCACCTAGTTGTTTGCAGACGTTACACCGGTATTATACCACTGAAGGTAGTTCCTTAAAACCCAAATAGAAATTAATCTAGAAAATGTTGTATGAAACTACGCCGGAAGGGCCTCGATCATGACCTCAGTAGGCGAGATATACACAGATATATCACCATCCCGACCGAGCAGATTGTCTGACAATAGATTATCTATCAAGCGCTCGCCCACATGCCTGCCGGTGATAAATAAAACGATTTCTTTCTCGGGCTGCAATTCTATATTTATAATAGGTAGAACAACCTTCTGATCCACTTCCATGCCCCGTCCGTTTAATATTGTAGCTCCCCCGGCGCCTGATTCACCGGCTATTTCTACAACCCTTTCCGCAAGCCCTCTGTTTACAAATATAAAAACGCAGCTGTGCTGAAATTCATCCGGTTCCTTCACAACAGGAGTTTGGACATGTTTTCCTTCTGTTGCAGGGTATGCAATCTTTTTGTGTCGGAATGCCGTTCCAAGGATCATGAGGGAAAGAACGGGAGCCATTGCTACCATCGCTATGATCCCGAACCCATCCACCAATACATCAGCGGTGTCGATCACCGAAGCGGCTCCCTGAGCGAAAGCGAGCACAAAGGTTGCCGTCATAGGACCGGAAGCAACGCCACCCGCATCATAAGCAATCCCTACAAAGATGGGATCCGACTTGAAGGAAAGCAGTATGGCAATGACAAATCCGGGAATTATGAAAAACCAAAGCTTTACTTCAGGAACGACAATTCTTATCATGGAAAATGCAACCGCCAAAGCAACTCCTATTGAAAGGGTCATACGAATGATTTTGATGGGTATGTGACCACTGGTAACTTCCTCAATTTGCTCGCCCAGTACATGGACGGCGGGCTCAACTAGTACAACGATAAATCCCAGAAGGAAACCCACCCCGATCAGAACCCATTCGTTTAACTTGGCAAGTTCCATCCCGATGATCCGGCCCATGTCCATAAACCCGGAACTTACGGCAGTGAGAAAAATACACAGACCTAAAAGAACGAAGGCAAGTCCCCTTATGATTCCCAAAAGCTCATTCCTTGGTATCTTGAACTTCTTATAATTAAATGCGAAAAATAACACCGAAATAGGCAACAGTGCAATGAGAGATTCATGGAAAATCGTAGGAATCGCATCGATGATTGGCTTGAGCACACCTTCTGCAACAACGAATTCTCCCACATCCCCTTGTATGTTTTTTTGACCTGAAAGAATGGACATAAGCATGATAGCCAAGATTGGTCCTGCGCTCATAACACCCACGAGTCCGAAGGCATTCTCCTCCGCTTTCCTGCCGCCTTTCACTTTTGACAACCCCAAGGATAAAGCTAAAACGAAAGGTGTGGTAAGAGCGCCTGTTGTTGCGCCGGAAGCATCAAAGGAAATGGCCAGAAATTCTTCAGATACGAGAATCGCCAGCAGAAAGATGATCCCATAGACAATCGCCATGAACACATTGAGAGACCTATCCCTCATCAGTCTGAAAACGCCGAGGGAAATCATAACCCCGACTCCCACCGATACCAAGTATACGATAGCAGAAGCATTTAGAGTCTCGCCGGAAGCAGCCTCCACCTGTGAGCCGAGAATCAGCAGATCAGGCTCTGCAACGGTTATTAAAAAGCCCAAAAGAAAAGTGAGAATGGCGATTTTAACAGGGGTTTTTGAAGTAGCTACTTCTATGGACATGTGCTCGCCAATGGGGTTCATGGCCAGGTCAACACCCCATAAAAAGACGGATAGTCCAATCAACAGCATGACGCTTCCCACGAGAAAACGTATAATTACATCTGCTTGCACATCAATGATCGTAAAGCAGAGCAAAAGGACCAATGCCACGACAGGCAACAGCGTTTTATTGACTTCCTTCCCTTTATCAATCAGGAGATTCATGGCTTAATCCCCATGCGCTCTCTGGCCCTGTTTTCAAAGAGCCCGCTCGTCCTGATCACCGGGAGCGTAAAGATGGTACCCTTTCCTGTCTCTGCAAGCTTTAAATCAGAGAGTATCTTTCTCCTGATTGAAACAACTTTGTTTTTGGTCGTAATGATAATTATGAGATCCTTTTGAGGTTCTAAAACCACCGGAAAATAGAAATCCGTCGGGATACCCGCCCCATGGCCGTGAATCAGGGTCGCTCCCCTTGCTCCTCCAACCCTGGCAGCATTTATACAATCCTTGCTACACTCTTTTTCTACAATGGCTACAATACAAAAGAACCGGGAGTTCATTTTCTTTGCCCGTTTTTCTTGCGCTTGTTGGCCGGTATGTAATTTCCGATCTGCGAATGGAATAGAAAAAGCGATCCCTCTGTTCCCTTTTGAGAACTGGAAATCCGTACTTATCGTTTCATGTAGTTTGTCGGAAAGTTTCTCAGAGGCAGGTATCACAACGATTTCTTTGTGAACTTCGTTCCTGCCCGCCAATTCAAGCAATACAGATTGTACAGTGCCTTCTCCGAGGATAACGGTCCCCTTTGTTGCACCGCATTCCTGGGCTTTGAGCAATACAGAATTGCCCTTTCCCCTTTTTACAATTGTAAAAAATAAAGTTTCTATCGCTTACACTCCCTCTTTATCACTCCTATTTTTCCTGTCATACGATTAACGGTGTTACAGTACGGAAAACAACAACATAGTTTTTTTGATACTTTTACTATACCATAAAACCCCCTATAGCCACAATAAAAAATCTTGTCAAAGGATCTTCTCCAGCTACTGTCACAACATGTAATTGTGGATTTCAACTGCTTTGCATGGTATGATTATGCTTGAAGAACTCATGGAAAGAAGGAGACAAAAATGATTTATGCGAGTATTTTATACGGAAGCCGGGAACAACTTTGCTGCATTGACGGCGTTGGTGGCAGGGTTTTTCTATTGAACGAATTCTTTAACCGGGAATGCGGTATGGAGAATGCTCCCACTTCCATGCTGGACTTTATCCGCATTTACCGACCGGAATGGACTGATCGAATCGCTCTGTTTTTTGGAAGAAATCCCGAGTGTGCTATTTGTCTGGACCAGGTAAAGCTCTTGGCGCCAATTCCTGCTCCTGCGAGAAATATAATATGCCTCGGCAAAAACTATCAGGCCCATGCAGAAGAGCTAAAAACCAAAATGTTTACGGACGCGTTGCCTACACATCCCATTTACTTTACCAAGCCGGACCACACAGTAATCGGAACTGGGGAGACCATCCTTCTCCATCGCCATATAACTTCCAAGGTGGATTACGAAATGGAACTTGCCGTGATTATAGGGAAGAAAGGCATTGATATACCTAAGGAGATGGCTGAAGAATATATCTTTGGTTATACAGTGGCCAATGACGTTTCCGCCAGGGATTTACAACGTGACCATACACAGTGGTACAAGGGTAAGAGCCTGACCACTCATTGCCCAACGGGTCCATGGATTGTCCATAAGAGCGTGCTGCCCTTTCCTCTCGCCTTGGATATGAAATGCTATGTCGATGATGAACTCCGGCAACAGGGAAACACCCAAGACCTGATTTTCGATATTCCCACCATTATCAGCGACTTGTCCCGGGGGTATGAACTGCGGCCCGGAGACATCATTTTAACGGGTACACCGGCTGGCGTGGGCATGGGTTTCAACCCTCCCAGGTACCTTAAAGCAGGAAGTAGGGTGACTTGCCAGATTGAGAAAATCGGAGTCCTTACCAATCCAGTCGGGGATTAAGGTGGCAGAGGGACGTTTCGTTTGCCACCATGGCAGAGGGACGTTTCGTTTGCCACCATCTGCCCATTTATGAATCAACTGTTGATTTTGCCCAGAACTTCCCCAATGGGCTCATGGATGACCAGGTTGGCCTTGCCGTCATACTGGGTTTCCGATTTGTTGATTAAAACCAGATTGTTACCCCGGAAATAGTTGATGAGGCCTGCAGCGGGATAAACTACCAGAGAAGTGCCCCCGACAATGAGGGTATCCGCCCTTGAAATGGCGTCCACAGCGTTGCTTACTGTGTCTTGATCCAATGCTTCCTCATAGAGAACTACGTCGGGTTTGATCACTCCACCGCATTTTCTGCAGTATGGAATGTGGGACTGCATTCCTTTGGCGTCCTTGCAGTTCTCCGGATCCATGATGTAGTCCAGGTCGTAAAAAGTGTTACAGTCCATGCAGTAGTTTCGCATCACAGACCCGTGTAGCTCCCAGACTTTGCGGCTACCCGCCATTTGATGCAGTCCATCGATGTTCTGGGTTACCACCGCATCTAGCTTGCCCTGCTTTTCCAGCTCCGCCAGGGCAAAATGGGCCTGATTTGGCTTTACCTCCCGGTAGATGAGATTATTCTTATAGTAATCATAGAATATATCCATATTGCTGCGGAAGAAGGAATAGGAGATCATCTCCTCCGGCGAACGGCGGTAGGTCTGCATCGCCTTATATAGCCCATTCTCCGAGCGGAAATCCGGTATACCGCTTTCCGTCGACACCCCGGCACCGCCGAAGAATACGATGTGGTGGCTCTTTTCGATTATCTTCTTTAATTCTTCATGCATTTCTTTCACCTCGCCCCCATCTTATTACATTCCGGTGATCTGCACAAGGATTCATAGCCGCATTTCCGTAAGGTTCTTCCAATAGCGCACCGGCATCATCCTCTTTTGGCAAGTGGGGTTGATTCTCTGTTCTATAGCAATTGTATCAAAATAGGTCTTCCACATCCTGCGATAGGTTTTCTCCTGTTCCGACTGATTCGGAAGAATCTTCTCATCCAGGGGCGCGATATACCATTGTCCGTTTGCGCTGTAAAGGGCTTTGCCCCTCCTCCCATCGTGAATGAGGAAGGGGTCTCCTTTGAAGCGGTCGGAAAAATGCTCTCCCAGCAACTCCAGCACGTCGTGGTCCGGCTCAATCTTAGCATAAAGCAGATCTCTGCCCCCCTCCGCCGAACCCACATCGAGGACGGAAAAACGGATTAATCCCGTGAGAAGGTGAGCTTCCTTAGAAACCTTTTGGGCAAGTCGTTGTGCATCGAACACAAGAGGATGGCTGTGAAGAGAATCCACCCGGCAACCCATCCGAAAACCCAGCCTCAGGTAACCCAGTGCGATGTTCTCCTTTTCCTCGCTGTTGGAAAGCATCAGGTAGTAAATCCTTTTCAATGCCAGGTCCGATATTTTCGCCTCAATGGCTTCATAGACCTTCTCCGCGCGGATTTCATCAGTTTCCACAATCCGCCAAGGCTGTAGCAGCTTGTTTTGGTAGCGGTGCTGCGAGTAAATGCCTGTGGCCTTCTCTTCATAATAATGGAGGTAGACGCAGCTCAGAAACCCTTCAAAGCTGCCATCATACAAATAATCCATACCAATTCCTCTGTATCATGTCGGTCTTAAGTTATCGGTTATAGGTTTCTTTTTATTAAATCAAAGAAAAAGGGACTATGCTTTCTCAAATTATAGGTTCTATTCCTCTTCAGTTCCTGTTTATGAGGCTATTTTCACTGTCTGAAGGTGGAATTTCATCAGTGAAAAGTACCAATATAGCTCTCCTTTCACTAAATTTCTTGATTATAGACCTATTTTCTCTATGAATATAGACCTTTTCCCCACTGTTTTCAGAATAAAAACCTATT
>CAYLVS010000027.1:6558-12838 GCA_964387185.1 uncultured Oscillospiraceae bacterium
ACCAGGCAACTTCTCAGATGTGTGGGCTCCAGTTCGCAGTCTCCGTAATAGCGGCCGCTGCACGTAATAAAGTATTTCGCTCTCTTTAGGACGACTCCTATTTTTTTCAGGTCCTCAAACCGGATTGCCGCCACCCTCCTCTGGCGCAGTATGCGCCCCACCGAAACGGTGCCTACTCCCGGGATTCTCAGCAGCTCTTCCTTTGACGCCCTATTGATTTCCACAGGAAACAAATCCAAATGTCTCAGTGCCCAGGCTGCTTTGGGATCCATCTCCAGGTCGAGAAAAGGGTTTTTCTCATCGATGATTTCATCCGCCTGAAAACCGTAGAAACGCATGAGCCAGTCTGTCTGATACAGCCGATGTTCCCGAACAAGGGGTGGAGCCGTCATCAAAGGAGGCAGCACCGGCGAACTAATGACGGGAATGTAAGCGGAGTAATAGACCCTCTTCATTTTGAAACCCAGGTAAAGGCTTTCCGAGGTCTTGATAATCTGCCGATCCGACTCCCCTGCCGCGCCGATAATCATCTGGCTGCTCTGGCCTGCGGGTGCAAACCTCTCTTTATATTTCTTTCTGGGCTGTAGGGCAAGCTCTTCTGTTCCCATAGGTTGCAGATACGGGATATCGTGCATTGTGGTTGATGGACGACCAGAGTAGCTTTGAAAAGCGGGGCCTAGCTGCTTTCTGTCAGCGATGGTCTCCGTTATCTGTTTCATCGGTCGAAAAATGCCGGCGGGTTTCTTTTGCGGAGCCAGTTTTTTTAAACCTTCTTCCGTTGGAAATTCGATATTAACGCTGATCCGGTCCGCCACCATGCCGATCTGATGAATCAATTCCGGTGAGACTCCGGGAATAATCTTGGCATGGATATACCCTGCGAACCCGTGATCCTCACGGAGCAACACTAAAGTACGGAGCATTCTTTCCCCGGTCTGGTCCGGAGATCCCTCTACAGCAGAGCTTAGAAAAAGCCCTTCGATATAGTTTCTGCGATAAAACTCCATAGCCAGCCCCGCCAGTTCCTCAGGTTCAAAGGAAGCCCTTTCCACATCCGAAGTCCTGCGGTTGATGCAATATTCGCAATCGTACACGCAGCGATTGGTGAGCAATACCTTCATTAAAGAGATACAGCGGCCATCGGCAGACCAGGAATGGCAGATTCCCATGCAGGAAGCGTTGCCCATCCTCCCCACATTTTTTCTCTCTACCCCGCTGGTAGCGCAGGAAGCGTCGTACTTTGCTCCATCCGCCAAAATTCTCAACTTTTCATAAAGCTCCATAGTTGTCACCCCCCACACAGAACATTTGTTCCACTATTATATACCTCTTCGAACACATGTTCAATCGAATTCGTTTGGAGCACGGTCATTCCACGAAGGCCATCCCCATAATTCTAATTGAATATTTTTCATGAAGCGATGTGGCTTCGGGGAGTGGCATCTTGCATATTTGCCCATACTGGTTATAATCAAATTAGTTTGTGTCAATATTTGCAAACCATACAGGAGGCTTTCCATGGAAGTGAGCAGAAGGACCGCTCTAGTCTTAGGCGGAGGCGGTGCACGGGGCGCATACGAAATTGGTGTCTGGCAGGCGCTACAGGAAATGGATATTCAAATAGACATCGTTACCGGTGCCTCTGTCGGCGCCATTAACGGCGTAATTGTTGCACAGAATAGCTTTGATCTTGCCCTCAACCTGTGGAGAGAGATCCAAACAGATATGGTGGTGGATACGGGATTTCCCAAAAGGAGCAGCCCGCTAAAAGACCTGTTGAACCGTTATGTGAACGAAAATAAAGTAAGAAACAGCAGGATAGATTATGGCCTCGCCACCGTTGAGCTTCCACTTACTCTGCGCCACCTCTTTGTGGAGGACATACCCCGGGGTAAGTTGGTGGACTTTATTGTTGCCAGTTGCTCGCTGTTCCCTGCCCTAAAGGTCGCGGATATCAACAACACCAAGTATGTGGATGGCGGATATCTGGACAATTTACCCGTTGGTATGGCTCTGAAGAAAGGCGCTACCCATGTGATCGCGGTAGATCTTGAGACCAACGGAATCGTGCAAAAGGAGCCATTAAAGCAAGCACAAAATCTGATTCTGCTCCGCTGTAAGTGGGATCTGGGCGATATTTTGGTTTTCGATGGGAAAAATGCTACGAAAAACATTCGGTTGGGTTATCTAGATACGCTGAAGGCCTTTGGCTTCTACGATGGCGAATACTATGCTTTTGCAAAAGGAGAGTTAAATAAGCGAGCAGTGAAACCTGCAGAAGCCACAGCCCGGATTTTCCAAATGGACCCCCAGACCCTGTATACCAAAAGGTCTTTCCACAGTAAGCTATCAGAGACCGTTCTATCTTACCAGAAGGAAACGGAGACCGAAGTTCTCAATTTCCAAAAACAGATTAAGGAACAACGGCTGGACAAAGACCTTCTGTTTTCTGTCGTTAAAAAAATAAACCAGAGATCTATGACTCTGGTTCTTTCAGATCACTTGAAAAACAACCCCGGAGCGGCGGAAGGTCTGCTATCTAAGCCAGTATCCCTGCTTTTCAAAGAGGAGAGCCGAGCAGCGGAATATCTGATCAGTGAAGGGATCCTATAAATAAGACCTTCTTCGGAAATCAAGATATCAACCGGGACGTCCCTTTTTGATTTCCTTGTTGACTTTCAAGGAGAAGTATTTTATTGCCGGGGTCTTTGACAAGGCTGCCGTTATCAAGGATGCCACCAGGAAACCCATTACGAACTGTATCATGTTCATAGGTATGCTGAATGCGGAGACGGCAAAATTGCCGTACAGAATGCCTCCGGCGATATAATATCCGAACACCATCCAGAGCCCGGCCAGCGTCATGCCCAGAATTGCGGACATAGGGATGCTGTAATGCTCTTTCTTTTTCAGCACTAACGCGATGAAAATGAGAAAAACCGGAATCAGCAGGGCCACTAACATGAGCTGGCTCTGTATTGAATTCAGGAAAGCTCCCAGCGCAGTTATATCCGGAATCTCATCGCTCAGCAGATCTGCAGGATTATTCGTTGCCTCGAAGCGGATAATCCGATCAACGGCAAAGTGGAAAACTAGCCAAAACACGGCGGTAGCCACAACGGCAACGGCGGTATTCCCGCGGCTCTTTACTGCTTTCTCAATCACCAGGCCCATGAGAAGTGCCATGATTCCTTTAATGCAAAGGGTCCAGGGCGCCCAGTGAACAAAACCCAAAAATAGGTCTGCCAAAGCTGACCCTACACCTGCGGCAATGGCGCCGTAACGCCAACCGAGTATGAACACCGAAAGGAAGACCATGCTGTCTCCCAGGTGGATGTAACCATTGGTAAAGGGAACGGGAATGGCGATGATCATGGTTGCCACGGCAACGATGGCGATCATAACACCTGTCAATATAGTTTTGTTCGTCTTATCTGATACAGCCATTTTAATCTCCTCGTCGGAGCCAACTTCGCTTAATCAAAACACCTTCTGCATGGCTGGTGTTTTTCAACGCTACGTTTGCTCCTCCTCTACCCCACAAAGCTTTGCTTTGCGGGGGCCCCTCGCAACATAACTCTGTGGTTGATTATTAGTTTGGGTGGCAAGGGGACGTTTTGTTTGCCACCACTACGCTGCTAAAAGTGGTGGCAAACAAAACGTCCCCTTGCCACCGTCTATTTCTAGTATTATAATAACTCTAGACTGTGATCAGAGAAACATCCAGTTTCTACTTTTTCCATAAGTACAGATTGTAGTTTTGTTGTTATTTTCGGGAGTTTTTCACCATTATGACTACAGTTTATACAAGTTCCCCGGGAACAGTTGGGAGGCATTCATGATTTCATTAACACCGATACTTAACGAAGGTTCGTCTATGCCATTGTATCTACAGCTTTTCAGGTATATAAGGGATGCAATCGTCAACCAGGACATTCTGCTCGGGGATAAGCTTCCTTCTTTAAGATCCTTATCCGGGTCTCTCGATATCAGCGTGACAACAGTAGAGTTAGCCTACAGTCAGCTGCTGGTAGAGGGTTACATCAACAGCAGGGCCAGATCGGGCTATTATGTCAGCGCCGTTTCTCCGGGAAACAAAGCAGGTCTTTTTGCCCCTGATAACTCCGGTTCGGACGATCGGCCTTCCCTGTCGCTGCCTTTTTTTGAAACGAATCCAGACAGTCAAATCTATGTGGATCCCACTTGTTTCGATTTTACAAAATGGAAAAAATGCGTCAATAAGATTTTTAACGACTATTCTACTCTGCTCCTCGTCGAGGGCGACATCCAAGGAGAACCTCCCCTTCGGGACGAAATATCCCGATATATTTATCAATCGAGAGGTGTGCGCTGCAACCGGGAACAGGTAGTCATTGCCGCGGGCACCCAGCAGCTGATCAACATCCTCTGCATCATCTTACAGAGAATGGGGATTGATCATGTCTCCTTTGAAGACCCCGGTTATCTTCCGGTGCGAAGCATCTTCCGGGATCGGAATTTCAGAATGACCCGCGTTCCCATAGACAGGGATGGAATCCGGATTGAAAAGCTTCCGGCAAATATTCCTTCAACCGTTTACGTAAGTCCTTCCAATCAATTTCCTACAGGTTCCGTCATGCCTGCAGGGAGGAGGTACGCTCTGCTGGACTGGGCTTATCAAAACAAGAGCATTATTATCGAAGACGATTACAATAGCGAACTTCGATACGACAGCCGCCCGGTACCCTCACTCCAGGGCCTTGACAGTAGAGAGCAGGTCGTCTATCTTGGTTCCTTTTCGTCCACCCTTTTTCCTTCTGTCAAAATCAGCTACATGGTGCTCCCCCTGCCCTTGCATCAGCTGTTTCAGGAATCCCTCAGCGGATACACCCAAACGTGCTCAAAGGCAGAGCAACTTACACTGGCGCTCTATATGAACAGCGGCTATTACCAAACCAATTTAAGGAAACAGCGAAAACTTAACGCTGAAAAAATCCAGCTGGCAACAATTTCCCTCAATCGGTACGGCGGGGGTACCATTCAGATTTTGAACAACAGTTCCGGCATTCACATGCTCCTCAAGCTGCCCAACAATGGAAAAACCACAGAAGAGATTTGCACTTCTGCTTCAGAATTGGGACTTACGGTAGCTCCCGTTACTAATTTCGAAAGTGAAAAAAACTATTCCGTGGTCATGTTTTACTATACTCGAATCCCCATTGAAAACATGGAGCGGGCCATTCAAGACTTCATGGAAATCTTATAACAACGCTTGCCCGGTGAATTTGTGTAACTCCTTCGGTCATGCCTACAAAATCACTAAGGTTCGGCCCATGGAGCGCCCACTCAGGATGTCATCGATGAAGGGGTCCAGGTCCTCTAGTGCTACCCGCTTCACCAGCTTCTCCAATTCCGGCAAATCCCATTTGTCGGATAGAAGTTCCCATAGCTTCATGCGCATGGGCTTGGGACACTGAACAGAGTCGATGCCTAGCAGTGAAATCCCCCGAAGGATGAAGGGATAGACGTTAGCGCTGAAATCCGCCGAAGCTACATTTCCACATGCAGTAACCGTACCGCCGTAATTTGTGGTTCTCAGAGCAGTGGACAAGATATTGCCCCCTACCGTATCCACCACACCGGCCCAGCGGATTTTGAGCATGGGCTTTCCGGTCTGATCATTCAGTTCTTCTCTACTCACAACGCCGGCAGCGCCCAAGGACTGAAGCAATTGGACAGCCTCCGCTTTGTTGCTTCCTCCATAGACCGTATATCCGAGTTTGCACAGGATGGAAGTTGCCACACTACCCACCCCGCCGGTGGCCCCGGTAACAAGTACGGGCCCATCCTCCGGCTTGACGCCATTGTTAATCAGTTTATATACAGACAAGGCTGCAGTAAATCCTGCAGTTCCGTACATCATGCTCTTTTCTAAAGTCATTCCATGGGGCAAAGTGACAACCCAGGAAGAAGGTACCCGAATATATTCTCCGTAGCCTCCGGATGTATTCATTCCCAAGTCATAGCCGGTCACCAACACTTCTTGCCCTGCTGCGTACGCCGGGTCGATGCTTTCCTCAACAACCCCCGCCGCATCGATGCCCGGCGTGTGAGGATATTGTCGGGTCACACCCTTGTTCCCGCTGGCTGAAAGAGCATCCTTATAATTCAGGGAAGAAAATTTCACCCGAACTAACACCTCGCCGGAGGGAAGGTCTTCCACCTTTTTCTCGGTTATGGTTTTCCGATATTGCTTGTCTTCCGTTTCTACAACCACCATAGCTTTATAAGTTTTTTCGTT
>CAYLVS010000028.1:0-12453 GCA_964387185.1 uncultured Oscillospiraceae bacterium
CATGTTCTATCATAATAACGCAATAGACTATTGATTTCAACGCAATTAAGTCTATAATTATATAGATACGCAATCGCATAATACGATTGAATAAGGAGACATCTAATGAAAGTAGCTATCGCCGGTGCCGGAAAATTAGGGTTAAATATTACAGAAGCGCTCATGGGCAGCGGTTATGAAGTCATGCTCATAGACAAGGACCCTGTTTTGTTGCAGAAAGTCAGCAACCAGTTCGATCTGTTGACGATAACAGGTAATGCCAAGGATGTAGACCTATTAAAAAAAGTAAACATTAATACTTATGACTACCTGGTGGCGGTTACCGATAACGATGAAAAGAACATGGCCATCTGCTCATTTGCGAAGAAACTGGGTTGCGCCCAAGTAATTGCCCGTGTGCGGGATCCTGAATACGTAAATCAACTGAACTTTATCAAAGAGGCCATGAACATCGATTACATTGTCAATCCCGATCTATCCATCGCTAACGAGATTTATAAATATTTAGTTGATAAATTCACCCTGACCAACGGTTATCTTTCCACAGGCTTAATTTCCATAATTGAATTCACTTCAGACAGCCTCCCCATAGTAATCAATAAAAAAATCTCCGAGATTAGCAAGATGCTGGATGATATGCTGGTTGTGGCCATATCCCGCAACGGAAAAATCATTATACCTAAAGGAGATACAGAAGTCCTTGATGAAGATTTTCTCTATGTTTTGGGAACCGATGAAAAGGTTAAGAAATTAAAGAATATCGTCCATGCT
The DNA here is from genome assembly GCA_964387185.1 of uncultured Oscillospiraceae bacterium. Taxonomy (GTDB): domain Bacteria; phylum Bacillota; class Clostridia; order Peptostreptococcales; family Anaerovoracaceae; genus UBA1426. The sequence goes on from CAYLVS010000028.1 coordinate 772, forward strand.
AAGGCACAGCATACGGACCTTCAGAAGGTCATGATTGCCGGCGGTGGCAAGAGCGGCTACTATCTGGCTCAACAGTTAGCTAATTTCAACATTTCTGTCAAGATCATCGAAATCGACAAGGCTCGGTGCGAGTATCTTTCAGAGCATCTGGATAACGTACTGATCCTCCACGGCGATGCCACCGACTTAAATCTTCTGGAGGACGAAAATATAGACGAAATGGATGCCTTTGTCTCCGTTACCGGTTTTGACGAAGAAAATCTCTTGTTGGCACTGATTGCCAATCAAAAGAATATTGAGGACGTGGTGGCTAAGGTCAGCCGGAAGAGCTATGCTGACTTGATTGAAAAAATGGGAATTAGCATGGCTCTCAACCCGTTAGATATGACTGCTACGGAAATTCTCCGTTTCATTCAGGGGTCCAAGCATATTCTCTTCTCCAAGATGATACAGGGTCAGGCGGAGTTTATTGAAATCCTTGCCACAAAGAATATGCGATTGGTCGGAACCCCCATATCCAATCTGAAGCTACCGGAAGGGATTATTATTGCTGCTGTCCATCGGGATGATCAGGCTATCATTCCCAGAGGAGACACCATTATTCAAGAGGGAGATAAAGTTATCATCCTCTTTCTCCTTTCTAATTTGCAAAAAGTGGAAAAAATCTTCCAGACGAAAAAATGGAATTTCGTCCTGTAACAGAACGGATGGATCACCATGCGATTGAATATTAAGTTAGATATACGGATATTGTCGATTGTAATGCTGCTAATATCTTTGTCCATGCTGCCGGCATTATGCGTCAGTCTACTGTACGGCGAAAACGAAACGGCAAAGTCCTTTTTGGTCTGTATAGTGCCGGTTATCCTTTTCTGTACTGTGTTGACCCTTGTCAGCCGCCCTGTATCCTCCACAATTAGAATCCGCGACGGCTTTCTAATTGTAGCTTTTTGCTGGATTCTCGGATCCGCTGTTGGCGCTCTCCCCTTCATCGTGTCAGGAGCAATCCCGAGTTTTCCTGATGCTTTTTTCGAGAGCGCATCAGGGTTCACAACGACAGGTTCCACGATCCTGAAAGATGTAGAAATACTTCCCAAAGGGATTCTGTTCTGGAGATCCTTTACCCATTGGTTGGGAGGCATGGGGATTCTAATCTTAGCGATTGCCCTCCTACCCACATTGGGAATCGGCGCGCTACACATTGCCGAAGCTGAGACACCGGGCCCGTCCATAGACAAACTTTCTCCTAAAATCACCGATTCCGCCAGGATTCTATATGTAATCTACATTGGCATGACAGTGATTGAGACTATACTGCTCATGCTTGGACGTATGGATCTTTTTGATGCATTGGTGCATACCTTCGGTTCCGTGGGCACAGGTGGTTTTTCCTCATATAATGCGAGCATCGGCCATTTTGACAGTCTGTATATCGAGTTAGTCATCAGTGCATTTATGCTTCTGGCCGGTATCAATTTCAATCTTTATTACCTTCTATTTTTGAGGAAGTGGAAAGGATTCTTTCTAGATGGTGAGCTTCGTGCTTATCTGTGTATTATTTGTGGGGCAACGCTTTTGATTACTGTAGCTCTTATTGTTTTTGGATCTACAGAAGGGGTTAGTGATGCCTTGAGATTAGCATTCTTCCAAACTGTGAGCATTATTACCACTACCGGTTATTGTACAGCGGACTTCAGTCTTTGGCCTTCTGCAGGAATCATGACTCTCTTCCTGCTTATGTTTGTCGGGGGCTGTTCCTCTTCTACCGCCGGCTCTGTTAAGGTCATACGTGTCGTTGTTTTTTTGAAGCTGATACGAAGAGGGATTTACAAACGACTTCACCCAACTGCTGTCGTTCCCATAAAGTTAGGGGGCGGTAATCTATCATCGCAGGCCGTCTCAAGAATCGCCAGTTTTCTCTTTTTGTACCTTGCCCTGTTTTTATCCGGAACGCTGCTGTTATCCCTAGATTCCTTTGACCTGGTGACCGTAGCTTCTTCTGTGGCCGCATGTCTGGGTAATGTGGGCCCCGGCTTTGGAGCTGTCGGACCTTTATCGAATTTCAGCGGTTATTCGGACGGATCCACATTGTTTCTCGCGATGCTTATGATAGCCGGACGTCTGGAACTCTTTACTATTATACTATTGTTTCTCCCGGGATTTTGGAACCCGGACCGATGAAAGGAGTAAAAAATGGGCCTGAACATACGCATTATAGCTAAAATATTGAGCTTTGTGATACTCCTCCTCGGTATAGGAATGCTGCCTTCTCTTCTGATCTGCTTATTGTACAGAGAATTCACTACGGCTATGGCTTTTCTTAAAATCATTATTGCTCTATTGTTCATTGGATGGTTCGTTGCAGCCCGAGTAAAAAATGAATCTGCAAAACTTAGAATGCGTGAAGGTGTCCTTGTCGTAGCCCTCAGTTGGTTGTTTGCCTCTTTAGTAGGTTCTGTCCCTTATCTTTTGACCGGTACGATCGATGGATTTGTGAACGCATTTTTTGAATCTACCTCCGGGTTTACAACAACCGGGGCAACGGTCATATCAGATGTCGAAAACCTTCCAAAAGGCATCCTGTTCTGGAGATCTTTTTGCCAGTGGATTGGCGGCATGGGAATCTTGATCTTCGCTGTCAGCATTCTTCCTGCGCTGGGAATCAGCGGGCAGAGGATAGCCAGAGCCGAAACCACCGGGCCCAGCCTGAATAAGGTCGTTCCAAGAATGTCCGATTCTGCCAAGATATTGTATTCAATCTATATTGCATTTACCCTTTTTGCAGTCACCCTTTTGCTAATCGGAGGATTGAATCCCTTCGATGCGTTCATAGCGGCATTCGGAAGTGTAGCTTCCGGTGGTTTGTCAAATTATAATATGGGAATTGCACACTTCAACAGTTCTTATGTGGAATGTGTTGCAGCTTTTTTCACAATTTTAGCCTGTGTTAATTTCACTCTCTATTATTCATTCATCCGGGGCAAATGGCATAACTTTTTTGCGGATAGGGAACTACGAGCTTTTCTGCTGATTCTATGTGGCGGAGTCGTTATGATAACAGCAAATCTGTGGCTCGCCGGAAGCTACAGTTCTTTCACCGAATCACTTCGATTTGGGTTTTTCCAGACATCAGCGTTCCTGACCACCACAGGACATTTCAGCGCCGATTTCAACCTTTGGCCCGCTTTCAGCAAAATGGTACTCTTCCTTTTGATGCTCATAGGTGGCTGCTCTTCATCTACGGGCGGGGGGATCAAAGTCATACGCATTGTCATTTTATTCAAGCTGATACAGAGAGGTTTTTCTGTCAGGCTCCATCCCAGAGCGGTTGTCCCGCTAAAAATCCAGGGAAAAGCCGTATCGACGGAAGTTATGACCGGTGTCATGTCTTTTCTGTATTTGTATGTGTTAATCTTTCTGCTGAGTAGTCTGATTCTTTCCTTTGAGAATCTGGATCTTCTCACCACATTCACAGCTACTGCCGCTGTACTGAACAATGTAGGAACCGGCTTGGAGCTTGTGGGGCCAACAGGGACCTTTGCACTGTTTTCCGGTTTCTCGAAAATCTATCTTTGCTTTCTGATGTTGATGGGCAGGTTGGAGCTCTTCACGATTATCCTGCTCTTTACTCCTTCCTTCTGGAATCCGGATCGCTAAGGACAAATCTAATCTCCCGCGCTTCCGGATCAACCGAATCGACGCGGATAGAAACGGGGTCGCCCAGTGCGTAAATCTTTCTGCTATTGCGACCGATAAATCGATAGGCTTCCGCCTCGTAGATATAATAATCGTCATCCAAGCTGTCCACCTTAACCAACCCCTCGATGGTATTTTCAATTTCCACAAAGAAGCCGAAGGAAGCTACACCGCTGATGACTCCGTCAAACTCCTCGTCAATGTGGTAACTCATATACTCCGCCTTCTTGAGCTTGTCCACTTCCCTTTCCAATTCCTCTGCTTTTCGCTCCATAAGCGATGAATGATCTGCCGCTTCCTGCGTTTTCTGCTTCAGAGTCTTGATTCGATCTCCGTAAACATTGCCGTCCAAAGTCTCCTTTATAATCCTGTGAATAATCAGGTCCGGATATCTTCGGATGGGAGAGGTAAAGTGACAGTAATACTTCATCCCCAGGCCGAAATGGCCCAGGCATTCCACATTGTAAGAAGCTTTTTTCATGGAGCGAAGCATTACCGTATTGACAACGTGCTCTTTTCCCGTATCCCTTACTTCATTGAGTACCTCATTCAAAGCTTTCGGATGCATGTGCTCAGGATTTCCTTTAAGCTGCACACCAAGGCCCAGCAAGAATCGCTTGAACTCCATCATTTTTTCAGGTGAAGGCTTTTCGTGACTGCGGTAGACAAAGGGAAGCTCCAGATGGAAGAAATGGGTGGCTACGGTTTCATTGGCCGCCAGCATAAACTCCTCGATGAGCCGGTTGGCCACTCTTCTTTCTGCTGCTTCCACGTTGATGGGTATACCTTTTTCATTCAATGTAATATAGGCTTCATCGATATCAAAGTCCAGGCTGCCCTTCTCCTGACGCCGCTTTCGCAATAGCTTTGCCAATTCTTCCATTAGCAGTAGCTGCTCATAAATATGGCTGTATCGCTCAATCAACTCCCGGTCTTCGTTTTCCAGCATATCCGAAACGTCGGTATAGACCATCCGCTCTCTTGAATGGATTACACTCTTGAAAATTTCATGAGAGACCACGTCACCACTATTGTCGATCTCCATGGATACGGATAGCGTCAGTCTGTCTTCCCCCGGGTTTAGGCTGCAGATGCCGTTTGACAACTCCACAGGAAGCATGGGAACCACCCAGTCAATCAAATAGATGCTGGTCCCTCTCTTTAACGCTTCTTTATCCGCCGGAGCTCCTTCTCTCACATAATGGCTCACATCGGCAATATGAACGCCTAACAGAAAGTTTCCGTTGGGTAACCTCTCCAGAGAAATGGCATCGTCCAGATCCTTTGCATCTGCTCCGTCAATGGTAACAATACTTTTCTCCTTCAGGTCCCTGCGGCCTTCGAAATCCTTGTCACTCAGAGTTTGAGGAATAGTTGCAACTTCAGCCTTTACCCTCTCGGGGAAGGTGTCACGAACTTGAAAGGCTCGTATCAAGGCTTTGACATCGCCTCCGGCTTCTCCTTTTCGGCTTATGATTTCCTTGATCTTTACTTCTCCCTGGCGACCCTTCGTCGGCCATCTCACCATCTCCCCGACTACCTTGTCGCCGGACTTTGCTCCGTTGAAGTCCTTCTTCAGTACCAGAACCTCCTCTGCGCTTTTACTGCTAGCAGGAGTGATAAAACCATAACCTCTTCTGGAAACGAAGGTGCCCACCACTTCTTTGTTCGCCCGTTCAATAATCTTGTCGATTTTGCCTTCTATATTGACACCGGCTACTGCCTCATGGCTGTTTATCCATACGGTTACCTTGTCTTTGTCCATGGCTGATTCCATATCATCCGGTGAAATGAAGATATCCCGCCCCTGGGTTTCCTCTTTGTCCTCGGGTATTACAAAGCCAAAACCCCGACGGTGCTTTGATAATATTCCCGTAATGCTTCTTTTTTTGTTCTTTTTCATAATCCAACCCCTCATGTTGCACTTTCGCAACTTTTTCATAGTTTAGCATACCCTTGGAGCAAATAACAATCCATAGCCTAATAAAAATCAATAACTGAGGGCATAATAGAAACAAGAAAACATATGATTCATGTCGCTTTTTAGAAGAAGGGGGTTATGCAATGAAAGTAAAGGATCTAATGTCCACATCAATCGTATCTGTCCGGCCGGAAATGTCAATTTCAGAAGTGGCTAAAAGAATGCGCCAGGCAGATGTAGGAGCCATTCCCGTCTGCGATGACAGAGGGCGGGTTCTGGGCATTGTAACCGATCGCGATATTGTGATCCGTGGGCTGTCCGGCGATGACCATCCGGGTACTGCCGGTGAAATCATGACCATGGATCCCGTCTTCGCCTCTCCGAACATGAATACACATCAGGCCACCCTATTAATGGCGAAGCACCAGGTTCGGCGTCTTCCGGTAGTGGAAAACGACCGTTTGATCGGACTTCTTTCTATGGCCGATATCGCCAGAAAACGCATCTATGTAGATGAAGCCGGCGATGCGCTCTCTGCGATTTCAAAAGTTGGAACCTTTCATTAGTGTCTAAAAAAGAGAAGTCTTAAATGAACCACTGGTTTTCTTTGGGTTCGATAAAGGTGGTTTCAATTTGCTGTTTATGACTGAGGAAACCCACATCTTCAAAATACTTTGCCCCCACCGGACAGAACTTAACGCATGCGCTGCACTTAATGCATATTCCGGGAATTTGAGAAGTGTCCTCATAGGTTATGGAATCCATGGGGCACAGCTCCACGCACAGTTTGCAGTCCGTGCAAGCAGAGGAAGTAAGCGGCTTTGCCTTGAGGAAGTTCACCGGCTCACCCTCCATATTCTTAGGGGTATAATAAGGTCGGATAGGGACCTCGCCTGGGACTGAAAAGTCTGTATCGGGATTGTCCTCCCCCACCTTTGCCGCTACAGCAAGGGCGAACTCTTCCAGTTGCTTCAAATCCTCAGGTAACGGACGTCCTTTTCCTAAAGTCCGGGAGAAGGAATGCTCTCCCACAAAAGCGCCGGCTCCCAGAACCTGGAAGCTATTTTCCGTCATCTTATCCCTTAACTCCACCAGGGCGTCATCGAAGTTTCGGTTGCCGAAAAGAGTAATGGCTACGCCCTTGGCGCCATCTCCTTCTATTGATCTTAGGAACTCTTTGAGCACATTGGGAACCCTTCCCGCATAAACCGGAAGACCCAAAACCACCAAATCCTCCTTTGAAAAGCGGTATTCTCTCTCCCTGTTTTTCTTAGGGGTAAAGTCCAGTTCCTGAATGGGATATGTATTTAAGGCCTCTGCCAGCTTATTTCCAAAGGTTTGCAAGGCTTTTTTTGTGGTTCCCGTGGGGCTGAAATATACTATTGTAATCTTCATTCTTTGCACCTCGTTTCTGTCGATTGGATTTCATTCTACTTGATGTTATATTTGGCTAACCGTTCGTAGAAAGTGGAACGGCTCATGGAGAGGAGCCGGGCCGCCGCACTCTTGTTGCCTTTCGTCTTCTCCAGTGTTTCCAATAGCAGGTTCTGCTCAGCATCCATCATGGTTGACTGATAGGAGGGAGCTTGGTTTCGGACGGTCACCGGACCTTTCCTTATCTGGGAAGGCAGGTTGTCAATGCTGATCTCTCCCTCCCAAACGTAGTTGGCGGCGCGTTCGATGGCGTTCTCCAACTCCCGAATGTTCCCCGGCCAATCGTACTGCTGCAATGCTTGTCTAGCAGCCCCCCCAATATCGGTAACTCGGGACCCCAGAATGGGATTGTATTTTTTTATAAAAGATCGGGCTAAGGGAATGATATCCTCCGGTCGTTCCCGGAGGGGAGGCAGGTGAAACTCAATCACATTTAGCCGGTAAAACAGGTCTTCCCGGAAAGCCTTTTTTTCAATGGCCTCCCGCAGATCCCGATTGGTGGCAGCAATGATCCTCACATCCACCTTCTGCTTTTCTGTCCCTCCCACCCTGGTAAATTCCTTTTCCTGAAGGACCTGAAGCAGTTTGACCTGGACAGAGAGGGGCATATCTCCTATCTCGTCCAGGAAAATGGTACCATGATTTGCCCGCTCAAAATATCCGGATTTTCCGCTCTTCAAGGCGCCGGTAAAGGAACCGGGAGCGTATCCGAAAAGCTCCGATTCAAAGAGGGACTCAGGAATGGAAACACAGTTTACCTTGATGAAGGGTCCCTTGGACCTGGGACTGGCTTCATGCAGCCCTCTGGCGAACATGTCCTTTCCCACCCCGCTCTCGCCGGTCAACAGCACCGTTGAGGAACTACGGGCAATAAAGCGGGCTTCCTTCTTGATTTCCCGAAAGACCGGGTTATCGGTAATCATCTGATCAAATCTGCTGGCTTCGCTGGAGCGCTTTTCCAGCTCGTCCTTGTAGTACTGTACCTGCTGGTTGATAACAGATAAGCTGGCTCGTAGATACTCAGCGGTACCGATCATGCCGACCACCTTGTGATTTTGATCCAATACGACTACATTGTCTACACGGCTTTTCGTTACCCGCACCACCAAAGAGTACTCGTCATAGGTCCGATCCGTAGTCACAAATACAGGCTGATTCACCATGTGCTTTTTCAAAGGCTCATCCAAATCGGCTCCTTCCAGAAGAGCACGGAACAGCCTTTTTCTCGGGAACACGCCCACTAGATTTCCCTGCACATCCACTACGGGGAGTGTAGTTATCCTATATTCTTGATAGTATTCAACCACGGTGCGCAATGAATCGTCATCTTGCAAAGATTTGAAGTTGGTGTTCATCATAGACCCCACTGTCAGGTGCTTAGCAGAGTTCAGCAAATGAGATTGTGGCATGGACCTGTCCTTTCACTCGACCTTTTCTCCAAAAATTCCTACATTATTTACATTATACAGTATAAAATGTTCGGATTCCAATGTAAAGCGAAAAGGCCGACCTCTCCCGTCGACCTTCCCGCCTCAGTAATAAAACGTTTTCGACTACCCCTTAATAATTCGGGGCAGAATCATTTGATGCACAGCACATATGGTTTTGGGGTTCTGATAATAGGATCCTACAAAAGCCTTGCAGTAGTTTCTAAGATTGGGAAATTCCACGATCTCGTCCACGAAACCACTCTTGGCAGAATAAACCGGACGGGATTTTTCATCGTACATCCGGATAATCTCGTTCATTTTAGCTATGGTTTCATCCAGTGGCTTTCCTTCTGCCTGATCCTTTACCAGTCTTCGGGCGTAAGTGGCTGCCGCGGCCGTTTCTCCATGCATAACATAGATTTCCGTAGCTGCCGTTCCCAGAGTAAAGGCGTTGTTGTTGTTGGCCTGGGGTCCGCCCAATACATAGTGGGCTGCAGCCGTTCCCTTTCTGAGAACGATGGTCATCATCGGATTGTCTGACTGTTCGATGGAGTAGATCAGGGACATACCCAAGCCGAGCATCTCTGCCTGTTCTGCAGTATCACCCACGTCGATTCCCGTGGCATCCTGAACCCAGATGATGGGAACCCGGTCCCGGCCGCATAAGGTGACAAACTCGCTCATCTTGATTAGTCCTTCTCTGTAGAGCTTGCCACCGATGCCATCGTAGTCCGCATACTTGGGGTAGTTATTTCCCAGACCCCCCTGGCGGTTGGCTATAAATCCGCACAGAAATCCGTCCATCTTGGCAAGTCCACAGTACATTTCCGGCCCAAAGTCCGGTTTGTATTCCATGTGTTCGCTGTTGTCAAAAAGGCGGGCCAAAACCTCTTCCATAGGATAAATCCTCTTGGGATTCAAAGGCACCAAGCTGTACAGATCCTCTGCAGCATACTTAGGCTCAGCGGGCACGGCCACGCGGAAAAAGCGTGGGTCATAAGCAGGCAAGGAGGTCATATAGCTCTTGATGTCATCCAATACTTCCTCTTCCGTTTCACAAACGTCCCGGATGAAGCCGGTACCGTTATGGTGGATTTCAACTCTTCCCGGAGGTGTGGATTTAAACTTCTTCGTGTTTTCTATCAAGGCCTGGGCTACCTCTTCATCTATGTAGCCTTTTGGAGCCATCCCGCTGACAATACCTGCTCCACCCACAGCCATGTTGCACTTTTCATGTCCGATTAAAATGGTGGGGCTGATTGCATGATAGCCGCCTCCGGCGGGGTTGGTTCCATAGATGCCTACAATAATGGGAATCCCAAGCTTCTGAAGCTCTGCATGGCGGAAGAAGGGAGTTCCGCTTCCTCTTCGATCGGGAAAACACTTTTCCTGCTCCATGAGTTTGGCTCCGCTACAGTTCAATACCCAGACAAGAGGCAGATGCAAGCGCTTGGCAATATCCGTAACGCGAAGAACGTTGTCGGCTTGACCGGAAAGCCATGCGCCCGCCATCACCTTGTTGTTGGAGGCGATTATGATAGCCCATCGACCGTTGATTTTGCCCAACCCGTCTATAACACCCGTATTTCCTTCTTCGTTGAAATTTGGGTCGTAGATGGTATGGAGAGGACACCATGTCCCGGGCTCTACCAGGTATTCGATTCTCTGCCAAGCGGTCCATTCTCCCTTTTCATTCATTTTTTCCGTGGGCTTTCCCGCTTCCTTGACGCGCTGAATCTCTTTGGCCACAATTGCTTCCTGTTCTTTCAGCTCCTCAATATTCTTCTTTAGAACACGGGGAAGCACAGAACCGATGGATGGCATTTCTTGAAAATAAGGATGTAAGGGATATTTTCGGTCAATCATTTCTTTCTCCTTTCCATAGGAATGAATGAGAAGCAGCAGTTTATCTATTCGGTTGATATCCCAGTTCAATTCCGGCAACAATAGTTGTATGGATGTTTGAGGTTCCTTCTAATGTCTCAAACTGCTTCGCGTCTCTCAGCCACCGGCCGCAGGGATATTCTGTGGAGTAACCATATGACCCGTAGATCTTCATGGCAACGTTGGCCGCGTGGACCGCCGCGTTACAGGAATACAGCTTGGCCATTGAGGTTTCCTGCTGGCTGGGGAGTCCCTTGTCCTTCAACCAGGCCGCCCGGTATACCAGGTATTTAGCAGCTTCATCTTCCAGCTTCATCTCCGCAATTTGCTGTTGAATCATCTGGAATTTTCCAATTGGCTGCCCAAACTGCATTCTCTCGTTGGCGTAGCTCACGGACCCTTCCAGGCAAGCTGCTGACAAAGCTGCTGCTCCCGTAGCGCATCCCATTCGGGTATTATTCAATTGCCACATGCAGATTTGGAATCCTTTGTTCAATGGTCCGAGGAGGTTGTCCTTTGGCACCACCGCATTCTCAAAGACGAGCTCTGAGGTGGGTGCCGGCCACATTCCTACCTTTTCATGTATAGGAATGCGGGTCACGCCCGGGGTATTGTTGTAATCGATGATGAAGCAGGATAACCCTCTTGGGCCTCCTCCTTCCGTGGTTACCACATAGAGAAGTCCGATGTCGCTCACATGGCCTCCCGAAATCCACATCTTTGATCCGTTGATCAACCAGTGGTCCCCTTTGTCTTCTGCAAACATCTTCATGGCACCTACGTCCGAACCGGAGTTGGCTTCCGTCATGGCGAAACTACCTACCGCTTTGCCGCTGATCAGGTCCGGAATGTATTTGGCTTTCTGCTCCTCTGTTCCATATGTATTGATCGTCATAGCAGGACCCCAGCAGTTGCCACTGATGCTAAGTCTCCAAGAAGTATGCACTTTGGCAATTTCGTAGAGTGCGATTACGCCCTCCATCCAGCCCATGCCGTTCCCGCCGTATTCTTCCGGGATGCTCCATCCTAAAAGACCCAATTCGCCCATCTTACTTAGAATTTCCCGCCTGTAATGGTGGTTCTTCTCGTCTTCATCTATGTAGGGCGCAATCTCTTTTTCAGCAAAGTTTCGTGCCATCTCCTGCACCATTCTCTGCTCTTCGGTAAATCCAAAATCCATTTCATGCCCTCCTATTTAATTCCATATGCTTCATTTACTTCCATGACTTCCATATTTTTAATGCCTGCTTGGCGTACCTCTAGTAATCTCATGTCAGCCTGTTCTCTAGTGTACTCGTGTTTACCTATCTTCACGTT
>CAYLVS010000029.1:0-12438 GCA_964387185.1 uncultured Oscillospiraceae bacterium
GATCGAGCCTCCCGGGGTCATCCAGTACGAGACCATCGACATCGTTATGCAGAAGCTAGAAGAAGCTATCATCGATGTCAAGGCAGAGTTTAAGCTGTAAGAATATTTAGAACAAATAATATATTTATTGCAAAACCCCCGCTTCCATGTCGGGGGTTTCTGCCCTAAACCCTTATTTTTCAACGTTTCATCGCGTCTGAAAATTAGAACTTTCACCAAAAGGGTATACAAATTACTATAATATGGTATAATACCTGCATACTTTATTGGTATGCAGAAAGGAGAAAAAAGATATGGCTAAGAAGCTGATATCTGTGTGGCTTTCCGTAACCATCTTACTTTTTTCCACAATAACGATCTTTGCAGAAGAAAACGTAGAAGGACAATTTCTAAATAGAAATATCGACATCAATGGAAATAGACTAGCAAATTATTATTTGGAAGATCCATTTTTTCTGTACCAGGGTTCCGCTTATGTTCCGTTAACGGACGAAATAGGTGAAATTCTGGGATTTTCGGTTGAAATGGATTGGGAAAGCCGCACACTAAAGATTCTAAAGAAGGAGCCGGTGCGAGACAGATTGCCGGGTGAGGTGCTGAAAAGCAACCTCGAGAACACGAAAGCTGTAGCCCTTAAGGAAGTTACTGTCCTTACGATGGCTGAAGAAAACAAAGATATGAACGCAGACCTGGTCCTAGAGGGTGTAATGCTGACAGCTGCTGACCTGGATATAGGGGGTCAGCTACGGCAGATTGAGGAAAAGGCTGAATCTGAATTTATTGAGATTCCAGAGCTCGTCGTTGAGAACCTGAGTCTTGAGGAATATCCGCTGCTTCAGACAGGAGACACGCTTTATCTTCCTGTTCGGGCGTTTACGGGCGATAGTTGCTTTGGATGGGATGTTTTTTATGATGAGTATTCCGGTCTCTATGTGAGTACGGAACCGGGTGTCGATGCCACAACTTTCTTTGATAAGGAAGAATCGGATTACAATAGAGGCCTGGTCAATTATATTCGCTATAAGAATAAAAACCTGTCAACCGGATGGGCTTCCATGCTGGTCTTCTTATTTAAGCATGAGGCGGATGTTCAAGGAGTTGACGAGAAGTTACTCATGGCAATGGCGGAAAAGGAAAGCACCTTCCGTGCCGATGCGGTTGGAAGCGGTGCAGGTCCGGTAGGACTGATGCAGATCATGCCGAGGACCGCTGAGAGGTACGGCATTTCCAGGAGTCAACTCTTTGACCCCCACGTGAACATCGAGTTTGGGACGAAATATATCGGAGATAAGCTGGATCAATACGGGAACAACAAAACGGTTGCCCTCTCCGCATACAACCAGGGAGGCCAGGCAATTAGCAGGGGAACGTACAGTACAAGGTATGCCACGAAGATCACAGGAACGGAAAGCTCCATCAACCAATACCTGACAAAGAACGGATACGGATTAGGAAATTAAGAAAAGTGACAGGGGAACGTCCCCTGTCACTTTTCCTTGTTAAAACCATTTATGTCTTTTGAAATAGTAGATGCTCACCAAAGCTACACATACACAGAGCACTATCACGGCCGGATACCCCAATGACCACTTATATTCTGGCATGTCGAAGTTCATTCCATACCAGCCAACAATAAGTGTTAATGGCAGAAAGATTGCTGTTATGACCGTAAAGAGTTTCATAATGCTGTTTTGGTTGATATCAACCTGAGTCTGATAAGCCTCTCTTACCTGCGATAAGTAATCTTGCAAATTATCAATAGTGGTGAGAAAACGCTCAACTTTATTGGTAATAATGTGGAAATATCGCACTTGAGCGAGGAGTTTGTTCTCGTTCTCTTCAATAGCCTCTGTTATAGAAGACAGCTGATCGTAATAGTGCTTGTATGACATGATTCTTTTTCTCAAAAAAATGATTTCTTTGATATAATCTCTTTTTCTGGAAGTAATCAGATCCTCTTCCAGATCTGAGACCTCTTCTTCCAGCCTTTCAAAAATCAGGGCATCGTAGTAAGTTAGTTTATCAAAAAATATCCTTAGGATTTTTTCTAAAGTAAGGTTGCCTACTTCCATGGCCTCCAACTCTATTTGTGCGAACGTTTCCTTTATCATACCGCTGTCCTCGGGAAAATCACAGCAGAAAGCAAGCAAGTTTTCTCTGAAGTAGATACAAATATGGTCTTTCACGGCTATGGGGTCTGATGCATTAGGAATATTCAGCGATATATAGTCAAAGCCTTCGTGATTCTCATATTTGGTTGCAGTACCTTTAAGGCATTCTTCCAGGAGCCTGCTACTGAGGTGCAGATAAGAATTGGCAGAAAGAAGTTCCTTTTTAGTCAGCAGGCAAAAGCATGGCTGGAAATCGATTGTATCTCCGGGGAAGACGTCTGTCTCTGCTAACAACCCGTTTTCAATGGTATAGATCATAGCAATATCTCCTTTTGTTATGCCCCCGCGGGGTCTGTCCCCTTGGTCCTTAATACGCTTTTTGGATATAGTCCAGGAAGCAATCCAGATCCTCTGCGCCCGGGAACATGGCTCTGGCGCTGTTGGGCCTGCCACCGCCCTTTCCACGCCAGACTGCCGCATTGTCCTTTACGATTTTGTTGCAGTCGGGAGTGCCACCGGAAAGTAGGATTATGGTGCTCTCTTTTGTGGAGACCAGAGCGACCAGATTGCCCGATAATTGCGGTAGTAGTTTGCTCAGGGCCAGCAAATCGTCCGTCTTTAGTAGTTCATATTTTTTCACCAGTACGCTTCCGGATGCGGCTAACTCTTCATCGATCTCCCGGGCTCTCTCTGCCAGAAAAGCCTGCTTCAATCCATATAGCTCCTGTCTGATTTCGTTGTTCTTCTGCTCACGAAGCCGTATCTTCTCCATCAGAGTCTCCCCATCGGAAGAGTAGTGCTTGCAGAGGCTTTTAATAAGACCCGCTTCTGCTCGGCAGTTTTCAAAGGCCTTGGACCCGGCATCGAAAGTGATGCGAGCCATTCCCTTATAGTTTTCCCATCGATACAGTTTAATGAGACCTACTTCTCCTGTCCGTTCGGGATGCGTACCGCAGCAGGCAACGCAGCCCGCCGCTTTGTTCTCGTCGCCTACGCAGACCAGAACGATGTCCTCTTCCAAGGTCAGTGCCTTTCGCATAGGCAGACCTTCCGCTTCCTCTTTATGCTTATAATAGCGGATAGTGACCGGGAGGTTATCCCAGATCATGCGGTTGGATTCCCATTCTGCTGCCTGTACCATGTCATCCGTCATTTGGGTAAATTCCGGATTTTCTTCCAGGCTGATGTCGATGGTCATGTAATCGGCTCCCATGTGGAAGCCTCTGTTGACCCCACCGAATAGTTCGTAGAAGGCTGCGGAAAGGATGTGCTCACCGCAGTGTCTCTGCATATGGCTGAAGCGTCGGTTCCAATCCAATTCGCAGTGAAGAGTAGTGCCGATCAAAGCAGACAGAGATGCTGCGGTACAGGCAGGCTTATCCTCTGTGTTTATACTAAACTGATGATAGATGATTTCATCCTTCTCAAATACATGCAGGAGCTCAAAGGCATGGGCTTCACCGATAATCCTGCCCAGATCCGGTGGTTGCCCGCCGCCCTCGGGGAAAAAGATCGTCCTATCTAAAATCAGGCAGGCTGTACCTTGCTCCCTGCTTCCTCCTAAAGCGGCAATTTCCGCCGCATCGGTAACGATTGCCATAACACAGCTATCGCAATCCTTCTGATAGGGGTCATTCTGAAATAATCTTATTGTTTTCTGCATATTTGCACCTCGTAATTGAATTAAGTGGGGTGGTGACAGGGGGGCGTGGTGGCAGGGGGACGTTTCGTTTGCCATCCTTTTGCCGTTTAATTCGGATGGCAAACGAAACGTCCCCCTACCACCCCTGCCATCCCTTGCTTCCATGATATTTTAGTATAGCATGAATAAAGACCCTATTGTATAATGAAGCCAAAGATACTAGTTTGCCATATTAATTAATTGGAATCATACAAACTTGTCCTTTCGCATAATATGTGGCAGGGTTCACGCGAAAGCAATAGGGGGCAGGAGTATGATGAATAGTTGGAAATGGGCTGTACGAGCAGTGGCCGCGCTGCTGATTCTGGCAATTGCAGTACTGATTACGCCCGTGCATTTAGAGATAATGGCCTTTCGGTCATTGACGAAAGCTGATGTGCTTCTACTTGATCCCGGTCACGGCGGGATCGATGGAGGGGCGGAAGGCGGCGGGGTTTGCGAAAAGTACATAAATCTGGATATCGCCTTGCAGATCCGCCAGATGGCGGAAGCAGACGGCTGGACCGTGGTCATGACCAGAGAAGAAGACGTAGGCCTATATCCGCAAAAGGATAAGCAGAGCGTACGTAGCTTGAAAACAGAAGATTTGCTTGCGAGAAGAAAGATTATCGAAGAGCAGAAACCCTTGGTGGCGATAAGCATCCACCTCAACAGCTTTAAGCAAGATCCGGGAGTGCGGGGTGCGCAGACCTTTTATCCCGGAAGTGGAGATCAGGGAATTCAGGATGAGAGCAAACTTTTGGCTGAAACCATTCAGGCAAACTTGGTCGAGGGACTCGCAGACGGAACAGATCGAGCTGCTTTGTCGAAAAGAGATGTATTGCTGTTAAAAAATCCTGTCGCACCTATCGTTATCGTAGAATGTGGTTTTTTGTCGAACGGAGCCGAGGCAGCCTTGCTAAGCCAGGAATCCTATCAGCGGAGAGTGGCGGAGTGCATCTATCGCGGAATCATGGAATACACGGGAAAGGAAGGGAGAGAGCCGCTTCAGGTTATTGACAATCGTGGATAACACGGATTAAATAATGGAATAAAGAGGTAATTATTACAATAAACAAGGGTTTTGAATAAACGACGAACAAGCTGTGGATAACATTTTCCTGTTATTTGAAATAATTCGTGTGAATCTATAAAATGCAATGGTTTGGTGCATTTTTGTTATCCACAACCGACCGGGGATAACATTGTATACAAAGTTTATTTTCATGTGGAAAACTGACAATATGCCTTATTTTTCGACATTGTTACAGTGTTGAAATCTGTTCGCAAACATCCAAACACCAGTTGACATAATACCGAGGTTCAACGGGATTGAAGAAAGGGACAAGCCATGTTAAAGGAAAGTATTTTCTACAAGGAAGATCTGCCGGTGAACTGCACCGTGATGAACATCGACGAGTACCCCATTCATTTTCACAACGACCTGGAAGTAGTATTCGTGCTCAAAGGCAATGTGAGGCTAAAGAACGGATATTACAACTACGACATGAAAGCCGGCGACATCTACATACTCAATGACAGAGAGATCCACAGCTATTACGGCATGGGAGAACCGAATGCCGTGCTCATTTTGCAGCTAAACCTTTCCTATTTTTCGCGTTATTATGAGATTCTCAAGAACAGTTTTTTTATAACGGACATGAACGGTGCCGAGGATGAGAGCATAGGAGAGCTACAGGAGCTGATCGCTCAAATATCCTTAGAAAACCTCAACCGTGACCGGGGTTATGAAAAAAGAATCATAGGACTTGCCCACAACGTGATTGGATGCCTGATCAGCAATTTTCAGTACTTTGCCATGGAGGACGGAAGGTTTGTAAACGAATCGAAGAATAAGGGAAACAAGATACTTGCAGGACGCCTGAACCGCATTACCGATTATATGTATGAAAACTATAACAGACGACTTACATTGACAGAAATCGCCAACCTGGAACATTTGAGCATCTATTACCTCTCTCATTTCATCAAGGAGGCCACGGGCCTCAGTTTTCAGGATCTTCTCAGCTTTATCCGGGTGGAAGAGTCGGAAAAGTTGCTCTTAGGCACAGATAAAAAAATTGGTGTCATTTCTGTGGAGTCTGGCTTTTCTGCGGTACGGTACTATATAAAGTATTTCACCAAATGGTTTGGTATGCACCCGGCAGATTACCGCGAGAAATATACGGAGCACGTGCGAAGCAGGGATACGGTTGGCCGGTTTTCTCTTTTGGCGGAAGATGAGATTAAGAACCTGTTGCGGCAACACATAGAGGACATCTTTGATGTGGCACGAAATGACAGAATCCCGGTCGTGGCGGTGGAGTTTGACACAGAAGAAACTATGTGGAAAGAGAGCAGTCTTTTCTATATGTTTATCGCATTGATGGAGTCGGACTATATGAGGCCTATGGCCGAACTGCTGACTTCCATAGGGCTTCGGGCGGAAGATATCGTCGCAGGGGCACCTGGCTACATCATCATGAGAAGCAGTAAAGATGGTAGCCATGTGCCACAATACAGTTACAGCATTCTTTTATATAATTTCAGCGATAGATTGATAAAAACCGCTCCCGGTTTTTTAACGCAAAATTTAATCAAGCAAGAAATCGGAGCCTATGCAAAGCAGACGGAATTTTTCATCAAGCTCACCGGGCTTTCCGGGCAATATCGCATTGCAAGGTGCCAGTTTAAGAAGGAAGCCATATTAGCCCGGTATAGACGAGAAATCAATGAGAGAATGTATGCAGATAACCGTGAGAGATTGGCCCACAGCTGGCTGGAGGCTCCGGCTTTTTCCGTGGATACGGTAGCGGCATCCCCGGTTCTCAACGTACAGGCACAGTTACCCGGGAGCAGCATGGAACTGGTATTAATTGACCTGGTTTAGGGATTTCCTAACGTATACTGTTTTGTGGTGAAGGATAATTTACCGCTGAATAACAGCAAAGCAATACATTATTTGAGCAAACACATAATTGAATATTCTGACTAAATATAGTAGACTGGAGTTGACTAAAATATGTGGCATGAGGTCCGTTACCAATCAATTATATTACTATATCGCGGGAGGTATAAATATGGACATGAAGCTGTTAATTATCGGTACCGGTGGTGTTGGCACATCTGTAGCTAAAATCATCAATAGAGCCGGCAAAGAAGGCGAATGGGCGCAGAAAGTAGTACTTTCAGACTATAATGTGGCCCGTGCAGAAGCAGTTGCAAAGGATATCGGCGATCCCCGCTTTGTTCCGGAAAAGATCGACGCAAGAAGTGCGGACAGCATCAAAGAAGTGGTAAAGAAACACGGGATTACCTGGGTTCTTAACACTGTAGAGCCGGAGTTCAATGAGAATATCTTTGATACTTGCTTTGACTTGGGGATCGGCTACATGGATTGTGCCATGACACTGAGCAAGAAACATCCGGAGAAACCTTATGAGTTGGCCCATATTAAATTGGGTGATTATCAGTTTGAGAGACATGAAGCCTGGAAGAACAAGGGCGTTATGGCTCTGGTGGGTTCCGGTGTTGAGCCCGGAATGGCTGACGTATTTGCAAAGTATGCACAGAAGCATCTCTTTGACGAGATTGATGAGATCAACGTGAGAGATGGCGACAATTACGATATCCCCGGTTACGAAGGCGTTGCTTTTGGATTCTCCGTCTGGACGACCATCGAAGAATGCCTCAATCCTCCTCATGTTTGGGAAAAGGGCAAAGGCTGGTTTACTACAGAGAACTTCTCCGAGCCTGAGATTTTCAGCTTCCCCGGAGGCATCGGCGATGTAGAGGTTATCAACGTAGAGCACGAAGAAGTTATGCTGGTACCTAGAGTAATCGACTGTAACAGGGTTACCTTTAAATACGGCGTTCCCCGTGAGATGCGTCAGCTGCTGTTGAATCTACGCGAAGTAGGTATGGCTGAAGCAGAAAAGAAAATCAAAGTAGGCGATTCCGAAATCGCACCCAGAGATTTCCTGGTCAAGGTCGTTCCCGATCCACAGGAAGTGTCCAAAGGTATGATCGGCAAAGGTTGCGCAGGCACCTGGGTCACCGGAAAGAAAGACGGAAAGACCAGATCGGTCTACCTCTATCAGATCGCTGATAATCAGGACTGCCTTGCAAAATACGGCACCAACTCCGTAGTTGCACAGACCGCTGTGAGCCCGACCATCATGCTGGAACTCATCGCAAAGGACATCTGGCATCTTGACGGCGTTCATGGTCCTGAGTCCTTCGACCCGGATCCCTACATAGAGAGACTTGCCAAGTATGAATTCCCGGCGGGCCTTGAGGAAAAAGACTCCGAGTATGCAGAGATGCTGCACCAGAAGTCTTTACTGACAGCAAACAAATAAAAAATACGATTCAATAGTGAGTAAAAAAGTAGCCACGGACTGATCCGTGGCTACTTTTGTCTTTATTAAATTCCTGCACAGAAATCTTTTACTGCTTGAATCGTTCTGTCGATTTCATCCTCTGTATTATAGGGAGCTAATCCTACCCGGACGACACCGCCCTGGTCGGTCAGTTTCAATACTTCATTTATAATATGTATGGCATAGAAGTCGCCGTCCCAGACAAAGAGGCCTCTTTCTCCCAGGAATTTAGCCACATCGTTTGAGTTGGCTCCCTTTACCGTGAAGGATACCGTGGAGGTCTTTGGTACATCCTTGGGCGGGCTGTAGACTTTGACGCCTTCTATTGCAGCAAGTCCGTCTCTGAGTTTCTGCGCCAAGGGTTCTTCATAAGCTTCAATGGCCTTGATCCCCGCCACTACGAATCTGCGGCGTCCCGTGAGGTCACCTAGCTCGTCAGCGAAAAACTGCTCATGCTCCTTGCCGATGCCTGCAATAAAATCCACTGCAGCGGCAGCGCCGGCAGCCAGCTCAAAGGCAGGTGTCCCGGTTTCAAACTTCCAGGGCATCTCCGTATTATCATCGGCCATAACGCGCACCGATTTGATCTTTTCGCCCACTTCGGCCTTAGCGTAAAGCACGCCGATATGGGGACCGAAGAACTTATAAGCAGAGCAGACCAGGAAATCCGTATCAATATCATTCACATCGATGGAGCGGTGGAGAGCGTAATGGACGGCGTCCACTACCGTAACAGCACCCACTTCGTGAGCCATGCGGATAATGGTCTTCACATCGCTGATGGTGCCTGTTGCGTTAGAAGCCCAGTTGACGGCTACAACTTTCGTCTTGTCGGAAAGCTTTGCCTTATAATCTTCAAGGTCCAGAACATAGGTCTCGGGATTGACTTTGATGTTCTTTATGACAATTCCGAAATCCTCGAGGGTCCTCCAGGGAGAACGGTTCCCCTCATGGTCGATCTCAGTGATGATGATCTCATCTCCGGCTTTCAAAATACTTCTCAGCATGCCGAAGGCCAGCATGAAATTGTTGGTGGAGGAACTGGCCCCAAAGGCAACTTCTCGAGCTTCGCAGCCCAGAAAATCTGCGAGAGCTTCTTTGGCTGCCCAATAGGATGCGTCGCTTTGCACAGAAGTTACAAATACGCCATGAGAGTTCGCGTTGTGGTAATAGAGATACTCATTGATTTTCTCCACAACGGACCTAGGAACCTGGGTGCCTCCCGGACCATCCAGAAAGGCTGCAGGATAACCGTTTACGGTCTTGCTCAGAGCAGGAAACTGCTCCCTTACATAATCTAGGTTGAATTTAAAGTTTTGCATTGCAATTCCTCCTTTTATAGAATCCATTGATTCATAGTTTATCATTGTTTATAGGCAAGTTCAATCGGTCACCAGATCGAAAAGCTCCCGGTTGATTCGTTTCACCGGTGCACCGGAAAGATTGGAACAAACGGTGATTGAAATTGAAAGCTCCGGGCAGACCCAGAAGCTGGCGCGAAAACCGTCATCGTTGCCTTCGTGACCGTAAAGCAAGTATCCTTTTTGCTCCCGGCGGAACCAGGAAAGGCAGATCCCCTCGCCGTTATTAGGAACGATGGAATGTTCTTTCCATGCTTCGTCAAAAGTCAATGGCCTTAAAATTTTACGCTCCAGAACGGCCTTTGCCCACAGGGACATGTCCTTCAGATTGGAAGTGAGAGTGGAGCTTGGACCGTGCGCACGGTTATAGGGAAAATGTTCCAAAACAGTAAAGTGATTTTCCTCTGTCTTTCCATGAGGTGCGCAGACATTGCTCATGTCGCGTAGGGAAGTGTTTAATTCGGAATTGGACATTTCCAAAGGAGAGAAGATGTTCTCCGCTACATAATCTTCGAAGCTGCGGTCGGAAACAGCAGAGATTACAACTCCTAAGACCTCATATCCCATATTGCTGTATGCAAATTTACCCTCTTCCGGGTCCCAGAGGAGCTGCCCCTGGCGAACTTCCGGGGAGAGCACGTAGCGCAGCAGAGCGTTATCATCCGTTTCCGGGCTTTCCCAATGGTAGTCTTTCACATCGGGCATGCCGGCTGTATGGGAAAGGAGCTGGCGCAGTGTGATCCGGCGACACCTTTCATCGGCCATTCGAAATTGGGGAAGGTAGGTAATTAGCTTCTCGTCGAGATCCACCAGATCCTTTTCCCATAGCTGTAAAATCGAGGTTGCTACAAAGAGCTTCGTAACGGAAGCCATATGAAAAATGTGATGCTCCCCCAGGGGTTCTTGGGCTGGCGCGTTCTTCCAGCCCTTGGCATAGAAGCAGTCGAGGTCTCCCATTCCTACGTGGACAGCCAGGCCGGGAAGATTATAGTAGTTGAGCGCCTTTTCCAAATAAGTATCCAGATCGGCAAAATTAGTGTTGCAAGGCATTGGTAAACTCCTTATGCTATAATAACCGCAAACGAAGTTTGCTAACGGATTAGGTTATTTCAACATAAGCTTCTTTGCGGCAGAGCCGACACGGATCGAGGCTTATGTTATAATAACCGCAAACGAAGTTTGCTAACGGATTAGGTTATTTCAACATAAGCTTCTTTGCGGCAGAGCCGACACGGATCGAGGCTTATGTTATAATATAACCCGATTATACCATAAGACCCAACCCAAGTGTTTCCCCGCGGTTGGTTTAGGAGGAATTTATGCAGTACAGGACATTTGCTCCATCCGGAGAAAAAATATCTTTATTGGGGTTTGGCACCATGCGCCTTCCGGTCATGGGAAGAGACGAGACGGTGATTAATGAAGCTGAAGCCATTCGCATGATACGCTATGCCATCGACAACGGCGTAAACTACATGGATACAGCCTATATGTATCATGGCGGCACCAGCGAGGTGGTTTTGGGCAAAGCTCTGAAAGATGGCTATCGAAACAAGATTTTCCTGGCTGACAAGATGCCCATATGGATGGCGAAAAAAGCGGGAGGGATCGAAGCCCTTTTTGAGGAACAGTTTCGTCGCTTGGACGTGGAGTTCATTGATTTCTATCTAGTCCACAATCTCACGAAAGACATGTGGCAGAAATGTAAGGATGATAATTTAATGCCCTTCCTGGAAGAGATGAAGGCAAAAGGTCGTATTGGAAAAATCGGTTTCTCATTCCACGATGAACTTGATGTTTTCAAAGATATCATTGCCGACTACCCATGGGAGTTCTGCCAAATTCAACTCAACTACATGGACACAGAATTGCAAGCAGGCGTAGCAGGGCTGAAATACGCAGGCGAAAAGGGCCTTCCCGTCATTATAATGGAGCCGCTGAAGGGCGGAAAGTTGACAAAATCTATCCCGGAGTCCGTTCAGGCTACATGGAATAAATCCCCCATAAAGAGAACACCGGCGGAATGGGCCTTACAATGGTTAGCAGACTTTCCCGAGATTCTGACCATCCTCAGTGGCATGAGCGAAGTGGAGGAAGTGAAGGAAAACATCCGGATCCTAGGAAGTGGAACTCCCGGTAGCCTTACAGAAATAGAAAAACAGCTGATCCGAGAGGCGTCAGCTGAATACAACTATCTGATAAAAGCATCCTGTACAGCGTGTAAGTATTGCATGCCCTGCCCCAAGGAAATCGATATTCCCGAAGTCATGGAACAGTACAATCAATGGCATATGTTCAAAGCCTTCCGTACATCCTTACGGCAGTATAACTTCTTTCCCCAAAGTAATAGGCCGACGGATTGCATCGATTGCAAGGTCTGCGAGGCCCAATGCCCTCAGAGTCTGCCTATTTCGGACATCATGAGGGAGATGGGGGATACCTTCGAGCGCTAGTGCACCATCACCTTAATGTTTGGAGAAAATCATCGAAATCCTCAAAGTCGCTCTGGATAAAATCGTAGAGAACAGGCTCCTTGAATTCATATTTTGCTGTAGGAAGCAGAGTGGGACTTAAGGAGCTTTTTTGTAGGTTTTTTTCAATTGACTGGATTCCATCCAATCCATAGGCCGCTAGAATCAGCTGACCAAAGTCGGATACGTAGTACAGACCGAGGACATCCTCATTCAGGCGGAAGGTTTTTTTGTTGACATGGTCGTTATTTTTATTGAACTCCATGAAAAGCCTGCCGTTGTCATGGTTGGTCTGCATAGCAGCGCTTACTATAGGGAGAAAGAGCTCGTCAAATTCCATGGGATCTGAAAGGATCTCATATACAGTTAAAAATTCAGGCCGGTTGAGCATCATGGCCGCTTCAGCAGCCGAAATCCGGAAGGAGGATCTGC
>CAYLVS010000030.1:0-5886 GCA_964387185.1 uncultured Oscillospiraceae bacterium
AAAGGTGAAGAAAATATGATTGAAAGTGCAAAGCTTTTATATGTGAACTTAAATGATAAGACGATACGTACCGAGTTCCTTCCAGGGGAGATCTATCGTAAGTATCCCGGAGGGTCGGCGCTTGGAATGTATCTGCTGTTCCATAATATTCGCGCGGGGACGGATCCTCTGTCACCGGAGAACCCTTTGATATTTACCGTTTCTCCGTTGACGGGGATTCCCATCAGCGGGCAGAGCCGTATGTGTGTCACCACGAAAAGCCCCCTGACAGGAACCGCAGGAGACTCTCAGGTCGGCGGTTACATCCCCGCCCACCTCAAGGGCAACGGCTACGACGCAGTGATCTTTACCGGCAAAGCAGATACCCCGGTCTACTTGTATATTGACAAAGATAAGGTGGAATTGCGAGATGCAACACATCTGTGGGGAAAAGTAACCGGTGATACGGAGCGTCAGATTGAAAAAGATTTAGAAACAGACAAGATCGAGTGTTCTCTGATTGGTCCTGCAGGAGAAAAGGGTGTACTTTTCGCAAACATCATGCATAGAAGGAGCCGGGCCAATGGCAGAAACGGCACCGGTGCCGTGATGGGATCGAAGAATCTGAAAGGCTTGGTAGTAAAAAGGCAGCCTCCTATTCGTCCTGCAGATCCAGTGGCAATGAAGACACTCACTCTGGATGTAAAAGAACGCATGGCTGCTAACGAGGCGATTGTAGATCTGGCGAAAAACGGGTCTGCCGGCGTTGTGGGAGCCCACGATGTAGAGGGATTCCTGCCTTCCTTCAACTGGAATTCCGGCGTCTTGGAAGGAGCGAGAAATCTCTATGGGTCTACCATGAGAAGGACGGTTTTATCAGGAAATGATACCTGCTTTGGCTGTGCCATACGCTGTAAACGAGAGGTTACTATCCCGGAGAAGGCGGATCCTTATTACGGGGGTCCTGAGTATGAGACTATTGCTACCTTTGGATCTTATTGCGGTGTCAATAATCTGGAGGACGTTTGCCAGGCGAATCAATATTGTAACATGTACGGTATGGATACCATTTCCTGTGGTGCTACGATCGCTTGGGCCATGGACTGCTATGAGAAAGGAATCCTGACCAAGGAAGATACGGATGGCCTTGATCTTCGCTTTGGGAACAGCACTCTTTTTCCTGAACTTCTGAAGAAAATTGCATATCGTAAAGAAGGCATCGGTGCTTTGCTGTCTTTGGGCAGCGTGCGGGCTGCCGGGATCGTCGGCAAGGGTGCGGAAGAACTGGTGGTAGCTACAAAAGGTCAGGAATGGCCGGCTCATATGGTGCAGATGAAGCCCAACTTAGCGGTCAACTATGCAGTGAACAACTTCGGCGCAGATCATCAATCCTCAGAGCATGACCCTGCCCTGATGGCTCCGGACGACGATCAAAACTGGATTTGGCCCAATATGCTGGCTTCCTTTGAGAAATGTGACTCCTACGGAGTCTTGGATGCAAACAAGTCCAAATTTGCTCTTGAAACACAAAAATACTATTCTATGATGGACTCTCTCTGCCTGTGCCAATTTGTCTGGGGACCGGCCTGGCAGATGTATGGCCCCCAGGACCTGGTGGATTACTGCAAGTATGGTATCGGTTGGGACACCTCTATCGAAGAACATCAGGAGATTGGCGAACGAAGGCTCAATATGATGCGGATGTTCAATGTGAGGGAAGGCTTCGGGCGTAAGGACGACAAACTACCTTCAAAGGCATTTCTGCCCATGCCAAGCGGTCCCAATGAGGGTGCACATATTACAAAAGAAGACTTTGAGAAAGCTTTAGATGCCTATTATGATTATGCAGGATGGGACCGGGTGACCGCAGCACCAAAGCCGGAAACTGTCAGAAGGTTGGATTTGGAATGGATATACGAGTTACAGTAAATAACAAAGCGACGGTGGTGCCTTCCGGCACCACCGTAAATAGCTTGTTAGAAACCGCAGGCTACAGCAGCCGTGTAGCTATATGGATTAACGGAACCCAGCTTTTGGGCAGCGAATATGCTACCTGTATCCCAGAGGACGGTGATGTGATTAAAATCCTGCGCTTGGCAGCGGGCGGTTGAGATTATTTTATTCCTAAAAAACCCGCTTGCCTTTTCCATTTTTTACAGCTACAATTGAAGTGACAATTTAATAACAACTTCCGAGTCGCAGTGTCCTAAAGCCTAGCCATGGACGGCGACCGATGGGTATACGGAGAAATCCGTATGCCTCCCGCATTTGGAAAGGAAAGTCAGTCAGAGGTAGTGTAGCCCTTTCTTTTTGTGGAAAGGGCTTTTTTGTCTAAACAAAAGAGGAGGAATAAAATGTTCAAAAGCAAGAGAGTGTTCGCACTATTAGTTGCCATGATGATGGTCCTGGCCGCACTGGCAGGCTGTGCACAGGAAGGGGAAGCACCTGAGACCCCTGATGAACCGGAAGGCCCGGCAGAAATCCAAGGGACTCTGATGCTGGCGACGACAACCAGTACCCAGGATAGCGGACTTCTCGACGTTCTTCTACCTGAATTTACTTATGATACGGGTTGGGAAGTGGATGTGGTAGCCGTGGGATCCGGAGCTGCCATGACAATGGGAGAAAACGGAGAAGCCGACGTATTGTTGGTTCACTCCCCGGCAGCGGAAAGAGATTTTGTTGCAGCAGGACACGGACCGGAACGCTACGATGTAATGTATAATGATTATGTAATTATCGGCCCTACAGATGATCCGGCCGGATTGGCGACGGATGCCGCCGCAGACGCGGTTGCGGCTTTCACGATCCTGTCGGACACGCAGACTCCCTTCGTATCCAGAGGAGATGATTCCGGAACTCATAAAAAAGAATTGACCCTATGGACCAAAGCCGGAATCGAACCTGCCGGTGATTGGTACATTGAAGCCGGCCAGGGAATGGGCGCTGTAATCACCATGGCCAACGATATGCTGGCCTATACCTTGTCTGACAGAGCCACTTGGCTGAGCTATGCCGCTGATACTGATATGGCTATCGTTACCGAGGGCGACAGTAATATGTTCAACCAGTACGGCGTCATTGTTGTGGACCCCGGTAAGAACGATCAGATCAACGCACAGGGAGCTTTGGACTTTCAGAGCTGGATGCTTTCGGAGAAAGCACAGGGACTTATTGCAGAGTACGGCGTGGCCGAATACGGTGCACCTTTGTTTACTCCAAATGCAACCGGTGAACCTACTGCAGACTAATCCAATTACAACGGTGGCAGGGGGACGTTTCGTTTGCCACCTTAAAGATAATGGGTAAGGTGGCAAACGAAACGTCCCCCTGTCACCAACCAGCTTCCGA
This sequence comes from uncultured Oscillospiraceae bacterium, assembly GCA_964387185.1. Lineage (GTDB taxonomy): Bacteria > Bacillota > Clostridia > Peptostreptococcales > Anaerovoracaceae > UBA1426. The sequence goes on from CAYLVS010000030.1 coordinate 3,331, forward strand.
TTTTCTGGATTCTGTGATAAAATCTAACTCAACTGCAAGCAATTCTGATATCCTAGAATTGTTGTTTACGATTACAAGAAACAGGAAGAGAGAAATATGCAGGAAGTAGCCAGAGGACTACAAGAAGCAATCGGGATGCTCCTATCCTTTGATCCGGAGATCTACGAGATCGTGGGACTCTCTTTGCGCGTCTCCATATCTTCCGTAATCATTTCCACCTGCTTAGGGGTTCCCATAGGAGTTCTTCTCGGTTTGTACAATTTCCCGGGGAAACGTGCTTTGATTCGAGTGATATATACATTGATGAGCCTGCCTCCGGTCATTGCCGGACTGGTGGTCTTTCTTTTTATTATGCGGAAAGGACCACTGGGTTTTATGGGGCTTAGCTTTACGCCGACAGCCATGATCATTGCACAGATTTGCCTGGTGACACCTATCATTACCGGACTGACCTACAATATCGTAAAGGAAAAAGCCCACAGAGTACACCGTCTGGCTCTGACCTTGGGAGCAGGGAGAGGAGATTCCGTCAAACTTCTGATTTACGAGCTTCGTGTGGGGATTTTGGCGGCCATCGTCACCGGCTTTGGGCGGGCGATTTCCGAAGTGGGCGCAGTCATGCTGGTAGGTGGAAACATCGTGGGAAAGACCCGGGTGATGACCACCTACATTGCACAGCTTCAGCGCATGGGCAATTATGATCGAGCTATTGCAGTAGGCCTTGTTTTACTGCTCATTGCCTTTGCTATTAATGCGGTACTCTACAACATACAAGAGAAAAACGCCTGACGAGGATATCTGGGAAAAACTATGGAAATCAAAATTCAAAAGATTAAAAAAGTATATGGTGATCGAACAGTCCTGGATATTGAAGAGCTGTTTGTCGAGGAGGGGTCACTCTTAGGTATCATCGGCCCCAACGGCGCAGGCAAAAGCACCTTACTCAACATCATTGCAGGCATAGAGCAGCAGACGGAGGGAAGGCTCTATTACGGAGAGAAAAGATCGGAAAAGATTCCCTACCGGGACATCACCATGGTCTTTCAATCGCCCTATCTGTTGCATACTACGGCGGAAAAGAACATCGCCTATCCCTTAAAACTGAGAGGATGGCAGGATACTGCTATAAAGAGACGAGTGGAGGAATTGACAGAGGAGCTGGGACTTGTACGGCTCCGGAAGCAAAAAGCATGGACCTTGTCGGCAGGAGAGATGCAAAAAGTAGCTCTGGCAAGAGCACTGTCTTTCCGGCCAAAGCTGTTGCTGCTGGACGAGCCTACGGCAAATATTGACCCGGCCACTACAGGGGAGTTGGAACGAATGATGAAAAAAATCAACGAAGAAGAGGGTACCACCATCATCACCATTACTCACAATCTCAGTCAGGCCAAGAGGCTCTGCCAAAATACAGCGCTGTTGCACAAGGGGAAACTTGTGGAGACCGGTCCCGCCTCCGTGTTATTGAAGGAACCGCAGGATCCGTTAACAAAGGCATTTATCAATGGAGAATTATTAATATGAAGCTATTGACGGTAGATTCCATTCAATCCGTGGAGGAAAAATTCGAAAAATATTTCGCTTCTGTGGAAAAGGAGCAAGAGGAAGTAAGCCTGCGACAGGCTTGCGGACGTTATCTGGCAGAGGATATCTTTGCGGATATAGATTCGCCTTCCTTCCGGCGGTCTGTGGTGGACGGCTACGCCGTGAGGGCAGCGGATACCTTCGGAGTCAGCGAGAGCATACCGGTTTTTCTGGAATCTGTTGGATTGGTTCGCATGGGAGAAGCAGCAACCTTTTCTATCGGTTCCGGCCAAACGGCCTATGTCCCCACGGGGGGCATGATACCCGAAGGAGCGGATGCCATGGTAATGGTGGAACATATAGACTGCCTGGGAGAAACTATGGTTTCCATCAACCGGCCTGCAGCGCCCAATGCACATATCATGAATATTGGCGATGATTTCCATGAGGGAGAGCGGTTTTTTTCCAAAGGACACCGGGTCACTGCCAAGGACATAGGATTATTGGCCGCTTGCGGCAAAGGGGAAGTGCATGTTTATAGGAAGCCCAAATTATCAGTGATTTCTACCGGGGACGAGCTGGTGGAACCGGGGACGAAACCCGGTCCCTGTCAAATCCGGGACATCAATGCCTATGCCATCAGCGCTTATGCCGAAGCATTAGGGGCAGAGGTTCTTGACCTTGCCATAGTTCCCGATGAGGTGGAAGCCTATCGCAAAGCCGCGCTTGATGCTATGGAAACATGCGATGTGGTGATTTTGTCCGGCGGGAGCTCGGCAGGCAATAAGGATTTTACGGCTCAGGTGGTGGATTCCCTTGGAAAGCCGGGAGTCGTCACCCACGGTCTGGCCATACGTCCGGGGAAGCCCACGATTATTGGAATATTTACAGACCGGGAGGAACTGAAAACTGTCATCGGGCTACCGGGACACCCTCTTTCTTCCATTATGGTATTTGACGTGGTGGTGGGGACCTTTCTCAGGAAGTACTACCTGGGAAATGAGGAGCGTCCCAGAACCACCCACGCAAAGATTA
>CAYLVS010000030.1:5896-12013 GCA_964387185.1 uncultured Oscillospiraceae bacterium
TTACGGAAAACATTCACGCCGGAGAAGGGAGAGCAACTTATCAGCTGGTGAACTTGATTAGGACTGGAGAGGGAAAAGAGCATTGGGAGAAGGGTTGGCTGGCAGAACCCATCCGGTCCAAGTCCGGTGCAATTGCTCAACTGGCCAGAGCACATGGATATGTAGCTATCCCCGCAGGATCAGAGGGACTCAGGGCCGGCGAGACTATAGAAGTCATCCTGATTGAATAACCCAACCCCCCTGGTCCCATGGCTGCAAAACGACCCAGAGGGACAGACCCTGAGGCAGTAAGGTAGTATAAAAATTAGTAAATCCAGTAGAAAATGAACTATAAGCTACTATTAACCAGGCGAAAATCTACCTTAAATATTGAAAGTAGTTCACAATATCCATTATCAAAGAAAAAAAGAACTACTATTTCCAAAAATATAGTTCATTTTTCCTAGACTTTAGAGAAAAGAATGCTAAAACAGGAATTTGTAAACTGCTGCAACCATTAAAATAGTTCACACCACCAAAGAAAAAATAGAATGTGTACTACATTTGTTAATGGGAAAAAATATATGGCGTAGCCTCAGCGCCCAGATATGATTAGAACTGACGCCTAAGTTAATCCCGTAGATGCAAAGGAGGGTAAGGAATGGAGCGCAAAATTTATTTGAAAAATACAGATATCGAAGAGGCGATAACTCTTTACCTGGATAGACTCATCGAAGCGTCCTCCGCAGTAAAAAAGGAGCTTGTAGATATTCGTGAAGCTCTGAACAGGGTAACATCACAGCCGGTCTTTGCCAGGGTTTCGGCACCTAACCACAACGCCGCAGCCATGGACGGCATCATGGTAATAGGGGAGCGGACGTTTTCCGCCAGCGAAGCCAATCCTGTGGAACTGAAGCACATAGAAGATTTTGATTATATCAACACCGGCCATCTGATTCGGGAGCCTTACGACAGCGTTATCATGGTAGAAGACATCTTACAGCTTCCTGACGGCGGAGTGCGCATCACCGCCGCCGCATCTCCCTGGCAGCACATTCGCCCCATCGGAGAGGATATCGTTGCGGGAGAGATGGTTCTGCCGGAAAACCACCGGATTCGTCCCGTTGACATTGGTGCAGTTCTGAACAGCGGTGTGAAGCAAGTCGAGGTATACGAGCGGATCCGCATCGGCATTATGCCCACAGGTAGCGAGATCACAGAGGATTATGATAAACTGGAGCAAGGCAGCTACTTCGACACCAATTCCTGGACCTTTTGCGCCATGGTTGACGAGTGGGGAGGAATACCGGACAGAATTCCGCCGGTGCCGGACAATCCGGACAGCCTGAAGCAGGCGATAATGGAGCTCTTGGAACGGAATCACATCGTCATCGTAAACGCAGGCTCCTCTGCGGGAACCAAAGATTATACCGCTCACCTTATTGAAGAAATGGGAGAACTCATATTTCACGGGCTGGCTATACGCCCCGGAAAACCTACTGTCCTTGGAATCGTCCACGGAAAACCGGTCATCGGTGTTCCCGGTTACCCGGGATCCGCTTTCCTGTCCTTCGAAGAAATTGTCGGTCCCGCGTTCCGCAAGCTGCAGAGAACTTCTATACCAAGACTACCTAAGATAGATGCCGTGGTATCCAGGCGGGTGGTATCCTCGCTCAAATACAGAGAGTACATTCGGGTCAAAGTTGGAAAGGTGGAGGATAGACTCATTGCTACACCCTTGAACCGGGGAGCCGGCGTCACTATGTCACTGGTGAAGGCCGACGGGCTCATGATCATTCCAAAGAACAGCGAAGGTTATGAAGCCGGTGAAGTGGTGTCCGTAGAACTTACACGGGATATGAGTGCCATAGAGAACACCATCGTCTCCATTGGGAGCCACGACCTGATCATTGACTACATCGCCAGCCTGCTGGAAAAGGCAGAAACCGGACCGGGAGAACGCAAGATCCATCTATCCTCAGCCAACGTGGGAAGCATGGGCGGCATTCTGGCACTCTCCAGAGGAGAAGCCCATATAGCACCCATTCACCTGTTGGACGAGGAAACGGGAGAATATAATACTTCCTACATTCAAAAATATTTAGGAAATCGAAAGATCGCTTTAGTCAAGGGAGTGAAAAGGCAACAGGGATTTATGGTGGCCAAGGGCAATCCGAAGGGAATCCACACCATAGAAGATCTTGCAAGTGACGCATCCTTTGTCAATCGCCAAAAAGGCTCCGGCACGCGAATTCTCACGGACTATCTTCTAAAAAAAGCGGGCATAGACAGTGGCAAGATCAGAGGTTATGATAGAGACATGACCACCCATATGGCAGTGGCTGCTGCTGTTAGCGCAGGTACCGCGGATGTGGGGGTAGGTGTGTTCTCTGCTGCAAAGACAATGGGTCTGGATTTTATCCCCATTGGTTTTGAAGAGTACGATTTCGCCATTCCGGAGCAGTTTATGGAAACCGGAATGATTGGCGGGTTTTTAGAAGTGCTGAAGAGTGCAGAGTTCAAGAAAATACTTGAGGAGTTGGGCGGATATGAGTAGGCGTTATGAGAGAAACATGAAGACCCTTTCCCCTGAAGAGAATGCAAAGCTCAGGGAGTTCAAGGTCTTTGTAGCGGGTTGCGGAGGCTTGGGAGGATTTGTGATCGAAGAGCTTGGACGATTGGGGATTGGGCACATTACAGCTGTGGACGGCGATGTATTCGAAGAATCCAACCTCAACAGGCAGCTGCTGTGCACGATGGATTCATTGGGGCAGAGCAAAGCGGATTCCGCTAGGCAGAGAATGCTGGAAGTCAATCCGGATGTCACAGTAACGTCCATCCACACCATGATCCATGAGGAAAACTGCCTGGGATTAATCCGCGGCCACGACCTGGTAATAGACGCGCTGGACAATATGGGCACAAGGAAGATTCTTGAGAAGAGCTGTGAAAAAGAGGGAATCCCCATGGTTCACGGAGCGATAGCCGGTTGGTACGGCCAGGTATCGGCTATTTTCCCGGGAGATAAGACGATTGAAAAGCTATACCCTTCTAATGCGGAAAAGGGCATAGAGACGGAGCTGGGCAATCCCGCTTTTACCCCTGCTGTCGTCGCGTCGATTGAGGTGGCGGAGGCATTGAAAATACTTCTCGGTAGGGGCAATATTCTGCAAAATAAGCTACTAACAATCAACCTGTTGGACCACGAATATGAGTGCTTCAATCTGTAAATAGAATTTGTTGCGCTCTGACAAATGGGAGCCAAAGTGCGATGCTCTCATATGATGTGTGCGCTGCTTCCTATGAGAAGAATAGGTTTTTTATTCGAGTTTTTATGAAAAGGAGTGCTATCTGCGGGAAAAAAATAGGTGCAAATCAAGAATGTTTGCCAAAAACACACCTATATGAAGGCTCTAAGCAGGTTGTAAATTCCAGATAAATACAATAAGTAGTACGCAAAGTTTAAGATTATATAAAAAAAGACCTATATTTTATAAAAGGTAGCCTCTTTTTAATAATAAAACTTAAATAGAACCTATAATAGGCGGGTTTGAGGCTGCGTTAACCCCATAATAGGTTACAAAATAGGAGTGTGGAATATGAAAGAATTACGGCTGGCTATGTTGGGATTTGGGAATGCGGGCAGGGCCTTTGCCCGGCTGCTTACGGAAAAGCGGGTGGAGATTATGGATCGATACGGATACGATGTCAGGGTCGTGGCAATCGCAACTAAAAGTCGGGGCTCACTCTGCGATGAAGAGGGCATTGATCTGTTGAAAGCTCTTGACGAGGTGGAGGGGTCCGGTTGCTTTGATACCAAGGGAAAGAGCTATTCCCGCTTGTCTTCAATGGATGTGGCGACTTCCTTGGATTACGATGTTCTCATGGAGCTGACTCCCTTGGAGATCTTTTCCGGACAGCCGGCTATCGACCATATCAATTCAGCTCTGGACCAGGGCAGGCACGTAATCACCGCAAATAAAGGGCCCATTGCCTGGGCGTATGAAGACCTCCGAAAAAAAGCGGAAGAGAAGGGCGTTCAATTTTACTTTGAAACCACCGTCATGGACGGCACACCGATATTCAACCTGGTGGAAGAGACCTTACCCATGTGCAAAGTAACGGAAGTGAAAGGGATTCTCAACTCTACGACGAACTACATTTTGGAAGAGATGGCAATAGGAAAAGATTACGAGACAATCCTTGCAGAAGGCAGGCAGAAGGGGTTCGTGGAAGCTGATCCCGCCATGGACATCGACGGATGGGACGCAGCGGCTAAGACAGCTGCTTTGCTGAATGTGCTCATGGGAGCGAATATTACGCCCTTGGATATCCAACGCACAGGAATTGGGGATATTACCCATGAAATGATCAAGGAAGCAGAGGCGCGGGGCAACGTAATCAAGTTGCTCTGCCATGGTAGCGTTAAGGACGGAAAGGTGATCGGCCGTGTCTATCCTGAAGAGGTCCCAAAGGATACGTTGCTGGCTGGGATTAACGGAGCATCCTCTGTGGTCAGTATCACTACGGACCTCATGGGCACCATTTCCATCATTGAGCAGGATCCGGAAATCGAACAAACGGCTTATGGCCCCTTTGTGGATTTGCTCCGGATTATGAAATGATTTCAGCGTGATTTTGTGTTTCAGAGAAGGAAAACAGGGAATCATATAAGCATAGCATTATTTTAGTATGCGCAAACTTACATCAACGTAAGGCAGGTTGCATGGATTTGCGACGGACGGAGGTTCTCATGGACAACACTGAAAAGATGAAGGAAATGGTTGGCAAGAAGGTTTGGGCTGTCGTCGGAGCCACGCCAAATTCAGACAAGGTAGCAAACCGGATTTATCACTGCCTCAAGGACAATGGATATGAAACCTATGTGGTAAACCCCAAATACGAAGAAATGGACGATGGAAGTAAGATTTACGCCAGTTTGGAAGACCTTCCCAAAGCTCCCGATTGTGTAGATTTTGTAGTTCCCCCGGGAGTCACCCTGAATAATTTGCAGGATATGGACCCGGAGAACTATCCCTGTGTCTGGCTTCAACCGGGTACCTACGACGAGGAAATCGTCAAGTTTGCCGAAGAAAAGGGCTTTAAAACCGTTCATGAAGGAGCCTGTGTGATGGCCTATCTTCGAATGATGGAATAACGGGTAACCATAGACCGCAAGGTCTTTTAATGGCAAAGGGACGTTTCGTTTGCCATCTAGCGTTGAGGCCGTGTGGCAAACGAAACGTCCCTCTGCCACCGTATAATAGCAAGGCCAAAGGCCAATAGGATTGAATAAGGAGGACAAGACAAAATGTTAAACAAAGAAGTTGTAAAGCTCATGAACGAGCAGATTAACAAGGAACTCTACTCGGCGTATCTATACCTGGATATTGCCAGCTATTATGAAGAAAATAATTTAGACGGATTTGCCAACTGGTTTTATATTCAGGCACAAGAGGAGAGGGATCACGCAATGCTCTTCCGTCAATTCCTTCTGAACAATGGGGAGAAGGTCAAGCTGGAAGCGATTGCAGCTCCGGATGTTCCCTTCGCGGATTTCAGAGCTCCGCTGACCGCTGCCTACGACCATGAGAAGTTTATTACTGCTTCCATCGAGGCGATTTATGATGCGGCTCTCGAAAGCAAGGATTATCGCTCCTTCAATATCCTGAACTGGTTCATTACAGAGCAGGAGGAAGAGGAGATCAATACAGACGGATTGGTCCAAAAATACGACTTGTTTGGTGCGGATGGCAAGGGTCTTTACATGCTGAATTCAGAAATGGGCGCCAGGGTATATGGCCCGCCCTCATTAGTTCTGGAATAAGGTGACGGGGTGGCAGAGGGACGTTTCGTTTGGTGGCAGAGGGACGTTTCGTTTGCCACCAAGCGTCGAGTCAGGGTGGCAAACGAAACGTCCCTCTGCCACCAAACGAAACGTCCCTCTGCCAACTTAATTGGTTGAACAAACTATGATTACATGACGGCGGAGCTTCATTCTCGAGGCTCCGTTACTTTGTTTAGAGGTTGAGTTTCATTCAAGTGCATATCGGGTTCGTCTGTCGGGTTTCTGCTGCTCCAGATGGTCCAGGCCACTACAGAGGTGATGACTATCGCACCCCCGAGCAAGGCAAAGAA
>CAYLVS010000031.1:0-11877 GCA_964387185.1 uncultured Oscillospiraceae bacterium
ATTACTCTAATGAAAGTGCCAATAATATTGAGACTGGAGTTTTGATTGAAGACAAAGAGTTTATCATGAAGTTATACGCTGAGTTCTTCGATAACCTAAGTTCCCGGAATATATAACGATGAATTTGAAATAAATCGTTGCAACTCGTTGAAACTTGAACGAAATATCGAACTTTCTCTTGACTTTTCCATCGTTACATAATATAATATATGTAACGAGGTGATGAGTATGGGTATTGTATATCAGCATAATAAAAAGACCGGAATAACCTACGCTTATGAGAACGAGCCGTACTGGGATAAGGAAAAGCAGCAGTCCCGGGCCAAGCGCACCCTTCTCGGGCGGGTAGATCCTAAGACGGGAGAAATCATTCCCACCCGTTCCTACAAACGGAAAACAGAACCGGAAGCGAAGGAACGGCCAAAGCGTGGGCCGGTGCCAATCACCAAAGTCCAACGGAGCTTTTACGGCGCCAGCTATCTGCTGGATCAAATCGGGAAAAAGACTGGAATCCAGCAGGATCTCAAGGAGTGCTTTTCGGACCACTACCGGCAGATTCTTTCCATCGTCTACTATTTGATTTTGGAGGAAAACAATGCCCTGAGTCGGTTCTCCCACTGGCAGCGGTTGCACATCCACCCTTACGGCAAGGATATCCCTTCCCAGAGGAGCACCGAGCTTTTCCAATCCATTGATGAGGAAAACCGGATGGCCTTTTTCAAGAAACAGGGAAGACGCCGAATTGAAAAGGAATACTGGGCCTTTGACATTACCTCCATCTCCAGCTATTCCCAGACCCTCTGTCAGGTGAAAAAAGGCAGGAACAAGGAATACGACCGATTGCCCCAGATTAATCTGGCCCTGCTCTTCGGAGAAGAATCCGGCCTTCCCTTCTACTATCGGAAACTGGCCGGCAACATCACCGATGTGAAGACCGTCAGGCAGCTCATGGCAGAGTTTGATGTGATGGGCTACAAGAAGGTCAATGTCATCCTGGACCGGGGTTTTTACAGCAGGGGTAATATCAACCAGCTCTACAAGAACCACCAGAAGTTCATTATCGGAGTCAAGCTGGGCCTGAACTATGTGAAAGAGATCCTTGAAAAAGAGCGAGAATCCCTTCCCCTTTGGTCCAATTTGCAGACCCAGTTCGGAACCTACGGCATTTGCCACCCCATCGAATGGAAGTACGAACAGGATCGGCCATACAAAGGGGATGTGATTACAGGGACGAGGAGGGCCTACCTGCACCTGTTCTACAATCCGGAGAAGGCTGCCCGGGATCAGGTGGAGATGAATGACTACCTGACCAGCCTACATAACGATCTCACGGAAGGAACTCGAAAAGAGTATCGCTGCAAGGATTACGACAAATACTTTCACACCAGCTCCACACTGAAGCGAGGCCTGAAAATCGTTCCGAAAGAAGAGGCAATGCGAGAGGCCACCAGGAATTATGGTTACTTCGCCTTGCTGTCTAATGAGGTCAAGGACCCCTTTGAGGCACTCTCCCTCTACCGGAGCAAGGACATCGTTGAAAAGGGTTTTGGCAACCTAAAAGATCGGCTGAACTTCAGAAGAATGGAAGTTTCCTCCGAACTTTCCTTGAACGGCAAGCTTTTCGTTGAATTTGTGGCACTTATCTATCTTTCCTACGTAAAAAAGAAAATGCAGGAAGCCAAACTATTTGACAAATGGACGCTGCAGGGGTTATTGGATGAATTAGACACCATTGAGCTATTGGAATGCCCCGAGCACGGCAGGTTGCTTGGTGAGGTGACTAAAAAGCAGGAGCAGCTATATCTGTTGTTGGGTGTGGATCCTCCCTCGTTATAAATTTCGGGAACTTAGGTTGTAGCGGTAGAACCTATGTCATCTTTGTCGGCTGTCAGCCTTGCTGCCACGCGAAGTACATTTCCGTCCACTGCAGGCACGGGCAACCCGAAAGCGATGGAACCGATGGCTCCTGCGGTATAGGGTCCAATCCCCGGAAGGGACAGCAGTTCTTCATAACGGCGGGGCAGAGTTCCACCGTACTGCTCCATGACGATGCCGGCGGCTTTTTTAAGGTTTCTGGCCCGATTATAATAGCCTAGACCCTGCCAAAGCTTCATCAGTTTTTCTTCTGGCACATTCGCCAGAGCTTCCACATCGGGAAGCTCCTCCATCCAACGCAAAAAATAGCCCTTCCCGGCTTCGACACGGGTCTGCTGCAGCATGATTTCCGATATCCATGTTCGGTATGGCGAGGGACTCTTTCGCCAGGGCAAATCTCTTGCGTTCCTGTCATACCAGCTAAGAAGCGGTTGTATTATATTTTTCAATTTCTCAGTGTCTTTTCTCATATCTTTTGCAGCAACTATTCGCTGTACATCCGGTAAAGGTGGGAGTATGTGCCGCCTTTTGCCAACAGCTCCTCGTGGCTGCCCTGCTCTTCAATGCCGTTCTCCGTCAGCACCAGAATGATGGTTGCATTCCTTATCGTCGTTAGACGATGAGCTATGGTAAATGTGGTTCTGCCCGCCGCGAGCCGCTCTAAAGACTTCCTTACGATGAGCTCACTTTCATTGTCTAAGGCAGAGGTTGCCTCGTCTAGAATCAGGATGGGAGGATTCTTCAGGAAGACCCTGGCGATGCTGATTCGCTGCTTCTGCCCGCCGGAAAGCTTAACGCCTCTCTCTCCCACATATGTGTCGTAACCTTCGGTAAGTTCGATAATAAAGTCGTGAGCACCGGCATCTTTGGCAGACTGAACGACCTCTTCCATGGATGCCCCCGGCTTGCCGTATGCAATATTTTCAAAGACGGAGCCGGAGAACAAGTACACATCCTGCTGGACCATGCCGATCTGCGACCTCAATGACTGAATGGTGACAGTTTTAATATCCTGTCCGTCTATCAACACCCTACCTGAGGACACATCGTAAAAGCGTGGAATCAGATTGCACAGAGTGGTCTTTCCGCTACCTGAAGGTCCTACAAGAGCAACGTTTTCTCCCGATTTTACGGTCAGGTCGATGTTGGAAAGCACATTTTTATTATTATCCGAATAGCGAAAGCTCACCTGATCAAACCGGATTTCACCCTTTATATCGGTTAGGGGCACAGCTCCCTCTTCATCATCTACCTCCACAGGAGCATCCATGATTTCAATAAATCGCTCAATTCCGGTCATGCCCCGTTGGAACTGCTCGGTAAATTCGACGATTCGGCGTATGGAGGTAAGGAGCATAGAGACATAGAGCAGGTAAGCTACTAAGTCAGGAGCTCCGATCCGTCCGTGAACCATGAAGATAGCACCCACGATGACCACGACGATGTACATGACGCCGTCAAAAAACCGTATGGTGCTGTGAAACCCTGCCATGTAACGATAGGCTTCTTTCTTGATGTTGAGGAATCCTTCGTTTCCCTTGCGGAATTTCTCCTCTTCTACTCCTTCATTGGCAAAGGATTTGACCACCCGAACTCCCAGCAGGCTGTCCTCCACCTGTGAATTCAACTCACCTATCTGGTTTCTGGACTTTTTGAAGGCGTTCCTCATCTTTTTGTTGAATGACATAGCAGCAATCAGCATGATGGGGATCAGCGAGAAGATGATCAGAGTTAATCCAAGGTCTGTTTGCGCCAATATCCCAAAGGCTACGCCGATTTTCAGAGCTGCAATAAAATATTCTTCCGGGCAATGATGGGCAAATTCGGTGATGTCGAAGAGGTCGCTGGTAATCCGAGCCATAATCTGGCCGATTTTTGTATTGTCGTAATAAGAGTAGGATAGTTCCTGCAGGTGAGCAAAGAGATCCTTCCTCATATCGGTCTCAATTCTTGCTCCCATCATATGCCCTACATTGGCCATGAAATAGTTTGCTGCTACATCCACAAGGCGCAGTGCGATATAGAATCCTCCAATGGTAAGGATGATCTTTACTGTTAATCCCTCTAGGTTGTTCATGCCCATATCGGTCAGGTAACGGATGATAAGGGGCAGCACAAGCTCACAGACAGTTGTCAGTGCAGCGCAAAACAAGTCAAGCAACAGCACCCAACGATACTTTTTGAAATATGGTATGAACCTCTTAAGAAGATAGGAGGTTTTCATCGTTTTATTCTCATTCATTTTCTAATTCCTCAAATCAACCACAGGGACAGACCCCGTGGCTGTCTTATAGCGGAAACTTACGAATCGTGTAGCGGAACTTTCCGGAACCACTCACAGGTATATCCTCAACCATGCTGACCCGAATTTCTGTACCTGGTAGCAACTGCCTTGCTTTATCGATAAACTCATCGATTTCATTCTGATTATAGCCATCGCCGGCCACGATGAGCAGGCGGGCATATGCAGGACTCTCCTGTACGATCTGAAATTTGCGGATAGAGTGCATTCGCCGCGACACTTGATTGAAAGCATGTCCGTGAATGAATTTACCATCTACAGTGACAAACATGTCATCCTCCCGGCCGTCCAGTTTTTCCAACACCGGCAATCCCATTCCGCAAGGACAGCTTTCCGTTGACAGTGCCGCTCTGTCCCCTATCTGATACCTCAGTCTGGGCATCACATAGTTGTTCAGGTCCGTTACTAACAGAACGCCGCTCGCCCCTCTGGGCAAGGTTTCATAGGTTATGGGATCCACCACCTCCAGAACAGCATTTTCCGCACTGATATGCATGCTTCCCTCCTGACATTGATAAGCCAGGATGCCCCCGTCTCTTGCACCGTATTCATTCACAACGGGACAGCCGAAGGCCGCTTCTATAGCCTCCCTTTGAAAATCATGGAGTGTTTCCGCAGTCGACACCACTGCCTTTAACTGCAGCCCCAAAGCCAGTCCCCGATCAAGCATCAGTTTTGAAAAAAGGTGCAAGGCAGAGGCGTAACCATAGATGTATTCCGGTTTATAGCTCCTAATCGTGTTCAAGTAGTTGTCCATGTCCTCAGCCTTAAGGGCATAGGCGGGAATCATGATCCTGTTTTTCAACCACTTTTCCTTGAGACTGTATGCTCTGGCTTTGTATCGATCAAGCTCCATAGGATTTCCCCAGATCATCACACTGCGGCTTCCCGGTGTAATTCCCCACCAGCTGAGGCCTCTCCACCTTGCCGCCTCGTAATACTCCACCATGTGACGATCCATAAAGAACTTCACGGGTTCACTGGTAGAGCCACCGGTAAAGTTTTCAACCAGGGCCACAGCATTCGCATCCTTATGCAGGTAGGAATCAAAGTCCTCCCTAAACTTGCTCTTGGTCAACACCGGAAATTGCCGCAATGCAGCTGCTGAGTTTATCTTAATATCCTCTTCCAAATGCCTGTATGACTCGTATGCCGGAACGCTTTTAATGCATTCAGTCAGAAGGTACTCCAGCTTTTTCTTTCGAAGAGCAGTCAACTGCTGTGGCGTAAAACTCTCATACCTCTTGAGTTCTTTTAACTTCCAGCGAATCTGATTGCCTGCTTTTTTTTCCATGTAAGGATATACCAACTTTTCGATCAATAATTTCACTTTGTCCATATTGTCTCCATAATATTATGATGATAAGGAATCTGTCCCCGTGACTTACTTAGAGGTGCTTTACATAAAAATGCATATCAACAGGCGTAAAGCCAAGCTTCTTATAAAATGCCATTGCTCTTGCATTGGAGAATTCCGATTGAAACTGCAAGCGCTTATAACCTTTGCTTTTTGCATAAGCCACGATAAAATCCATGGCCTCTTTGCCAAAGCCTTTTCCCCGATACTCTTCCTGTATATACAAATCATCCAAAACCAATGCTTTTCCATGTGCCCATATACTATAAATGGTCATCAGGTTTGCGAATCCCATAGCAAATCCATTATATTCGAAGAGCAATAGAGTTACCATATCCGGACTATCCAGTGCTTCCCTAAATGTGTGCTGAAAAACGGTATCCAATTCCTTTTGCGTGTTGTTCCATACTCCGTCTTCCTCTATTTCGAAATCCATAAACTCACGATTCAGCTGTATCCAGGCTTTTTCATCACATTCCTCGCACCGGCGAACCTTCATATCCCATACCTCCACCTACATACTATAGTTATCGGGGTAGTTGTTTTCCGCAGTTACTGCAATAAACATGATCATCGGCAACTTTATCTCCGCAATAAGGGCAGAAGTTATTACCTTCTTCTATAACAGAATTTCTACCGCTAAATTGGGATACATCTTCATTTCGCCGCTCTTTTGCGAAATATTCATTCAGTGGGTCCGTCTCTTCGTGCTCATCGGTTATATCAAAAGCAGAGAAGCGATTCTTTCCTGTTGCATTCTTATAATTATAAATTACTTGTACAACCCCCACAGCCATAAAGAGGATTCCAAAGATGCTGAAAAAGGTCGGTGCACCCATAGAAAAGGTTGCATAAGTCCAGATTAATCCAAATACGACGGCGGCAGCGGAGCCAAAGGCTCCCATCATGGAAGGGCCTCTTCCCGGTTTAATGCTTTTCATTCTATATACCCTTTCCTGCTTTCGACCCATTATGTATAATTGCAAGCGGCTGCTCCCGTTTGCTTCACGAGCGATATAATAAATGCATCCGCAGCAAAGCTGGATAGCTTTGCTTCATAAGTATTTATTATATCATAGATGCGATACAATTCTATATAGTACGCTTTCTTCGTTTTTACTTGTTTTCTAATGGAGTGTGAATAGGACACAACTACCCTCAGGTAAAATAATATGTCCTATTTGGCGGCACTACCGGTGTTATAAACAACATACGCAAACAGGTTTTAGGACAAATAAATTATTCAAACGATTTAGTGTCCTATAATTCACGATAAGATAGGACAATTCATATCATATTTTTTAATATGTGTCCTACAATGCTGTATTTTAAGCAAATTGAGGCCTGCTTATGTAGTTAAATAGGACAAATTAGCAAATAAAAACTACTATTGTCCTATACAGCAATAATTATAAATAGCATTAGACTCCTTCCCGGCTAATGGAAGCGGCATATCATGGTATACCGGACAGTTTTGTCTCCGTGGCTTATCTTGACAGCAGTACTTTAATCATGAACTTAGGCAGAGCTATGATTCTTTTATACCTGGAAGGCTGCTGCGCAAAGCGATACGCCCAC
Source organism: uncultured Oscillospiraceae bacterium (assembly GCA_964387185.1). Taxonomy (GTDB): domain Bacteria; phylum Bacillota; class Clostridia; order Peptostreptococcales; family Anaerovoracaceae; genus UBA1426. The sequence goes on from CAYLVS010000031.1 coordinate 7,113, forward strand.
TCTAAGCCGTGCTTCCTGTAAAATTCCGGCGCGCGCTTAACCGTACCCGCCCACACATCCAGACTGCCGCCAACTCCTATAGCTGCCTTCACACCCAGCTCTTCCCTATAACGGGCCATAAACTTCTCTTGCTTTGGCGATCCGAGAGCAACGCACAGAAAATCGGCGCCGGACCTATTTATATCATCTACGATATCCTGCTCTTCCTCTTTCTTAAAATAACCGTGGCGCGTCCCCGCTATTTTCAGTCCCGGGAAGGCCTCCTTCATCCTATAAGCTGCAATCTCAGCTACGCTAAGCGTCCCTTCAGCCTCCGGTCTGCTTCCCAGTAGGTAGATGGATTTCCCGTCTTTCTCCAGCAAGTCCAGGACCCAGTTGAGAAAATCGATTCCTGTCACTCTCTCCTTCAACGGGTTTCCTAACAGCCTGGAAGCATATACCAGACCAATTCCGTCGGGAATAACCAGATCCGCAGAGCGGATAATCTCCATCAATTCCGGATCCTTTCCCGCATTAACGATAATCTCCGAGTTCGGCGTTACAATAAGGCTGCAGTCCGGAGTTTCCATCAGCTCCACCAACCTGTCAGCCGCCGTCTCCATATCGATCATATCCACAGGAACATTCAATATCTCAATTCTCTTTGTTTCACTCATCCTTGTTAACCTCCCCGGTATCCTCCTCCGCCAATCTTGCGTTCAGTAATTCAGCGATTGCGTCTGTCTCCAGATATTTTTCTGACGCGGCAACCAAAGCGGCAGATCTGACCGAAAGACTTTTCAAGCCGTCCAGTGGGACTTCCTCTCCCGTATCTGTGGACCAGGCCCTCCCGTTTTCAAAAACACCGTCGCCGGACATAAAGAAGATAACGCCGTCCGTTATGAAGGAACCCCGTGTCGCATAGCGATTCTGGGCCACAAAGCCGGTGTCTGCCGTGATCAGGTTCTGCCCCAGGTATATGGTATCAAGGTCTTCAATACCCATCAAGTAGGCTATGGTAGGAAGAAAATCAATCTGCCCTCCCGCTATGGTCAGCGTCTCATTGATCTCCTCTCCGGGGATGTGGATAATCAGCGGAATATTGGCCATCTCATCAAAACGATAGGGCTTACCCAGAAATTCCGTCAAGAGTTCTTCGTTGTCCTCGTCCCTCTGAGCCAGACCGAAATGGTCTCCATAGAGTGCAATTACCGAATTTTCATACAGGCCTGCTTCCTTCAATGCGTCAAGCAGTACTCCTATAGCATAGTCGGCATAAGCCGTGCTGTTCAGGTAGTTGCCGAATCGGGTTCCTTCATGCTCCTCGGCTAATTTCAATCTGTTATACTGCTCATCCATGACAAAAGGTGTATGGTTGGACAAAGATATCATAAAGCTGTAAAAAGGCTGAGGCTGCTCTATTAAATAATCTACCGACTGCTTGTAAAACTCCTCGTCCAGTATCCCCCACCCATGGATTACCGAGGGTTCATAGCCTTCGTCGTCGATAAATGTATCAAAGCCTTGGGCAGGATACATATCATCCCGGCTCCAGAAGCTTCCTTCGTATCCATGCATGACAATTGTGGAATAGCCTCCCTCCTTCAGAAGAAGCGGCAGCCCTCGAAAGGTATTCTCTTTGTATAGTTCATATGTATAGCTTTTTTCCGTTCCATAAAGGGAGTTGTTGGTGGCAAACTCCGCATCGGATGTATTCCCGGCGGCAATCTGCATATAGTAATGGTCAAAATAGAGCGTCCCTTCCTCTCTAAGGAAACGATTCAGCACAGGGGTAATCTCCTGGCCTTCATATTCCCTATTGATCACGAAGTTCTGTAAAGCCTCCATCTGTATTACGATAAGATTCTTCCCCTCTGCAATCCCGAAAAAGTCGGTCTTCTGTGCCGGCTCTATGGGATAAAAATCTTCGTCAGAATGGTTCCCCCGTGGCTCTCCAAAGGCTGTTTTAGCCTGCAGGGTATCCTTAATGTGAGCAGAAAAGAATTCCAGGTTGCCTACAGATTGCAGAAAATTGCTGAGACTGACACTGCCCAGAACCAGTAAAGCGACAGTGCAGACCAATAGCAGCGCTGAAGGCCATACCTTCCTTTCAGGAGAAGGCTTCGACTTAATCAATCCGATGGCAAGTAGCGGAAGGTCCATAAAAAGTAGCCAGAATTCCGGCCGAATTACGGATGTAATAACTTCCCATACCTCTCCCAGATACTTTGCCGATCCCATTGCGTTTACTGACAGATAACCGTTAAAATAGGCATTATAAGTCACATCGCAGAACATCAGCATAGTTAACAACACATATAGGCCAAAGGGGATCCATTGCTTCTTAAAGCTGCCGAACAGAAGTATTAGAATAAAGGCCGTTGCAGCCCACAAAAATAGCAGGTTAATCTGTATATCCATCAACCTGTAAAATAGCAGCGGCTTTATAATCAAACAGCCGGCAATCAGCCAACTCCATTTGCTGAAGTTATTTTTTTCGCGAAAATCGTATATTTGCATCCTTAACCGGTGAACCTGTCACAGCCGTTACAAGGTCCATCTTCCTTTACATCAGAATAAATATATGCTATCATTTATCTGCTCTAAATTGTAGAGTTATTTTAAATATTTTAGAGAATCGGCGATTTTGTCGCCTCTTGATGTTAAGGGCGGATGATGATCCGCCTGTTTTTATAGAGTGATTGTAGGGAGATAGTTTTATGAAAATCTGTGTTATCGGTTTGGGTTATATCGGCCTTCCCACTGCTGCAATGTTTGCCTCCACGGGCACTTCCGTAGTGGGAGTGGATCGCAACTCCAGGATCATCGAGGCATTGAACCGAGGTGAAATCATCATCGAGGAAAAGGGACTGGGGGAACTGGTCGGTCAGGTGGTGCAGAAAGGCACGCTTCGAGGCTCTTTGAAGCCGGAAGAGGCGGACGCCTTTATTATTGCTGTGCCCACTCCTATCACCGCGGATAAAAAGGCAGATATGGCTTATGTCGCCTCCGCAACGGAGGACATCGTCCCTTATTTGAGAACCGGCAACACCGTCATTTTAGAATCCACTTCTCCCGTAGGTACTGTAGATGGACTGATGCTGCCCATTCTTGAAAAGTCCGGGTTAGATATTGGAACCGAGCTCTATGTAGGTCATTCACCGGAACGGGTCATCCCCGGTGAGATTCTCAACGAGCTAGTGAATAACAGCCGCATCGCCGGAGGTATCAATCCCCAATCTTCCCATCGAATCGCAGAGATTTATAAAACCTTCGTCAGGGGAGAAATCTACAAGACGGATACCCGAACAGCCGAGCTTTGCAAGGTAGCGGAAAACACCTTCCGCGATGTGAATATCGCCTTTGCCAACGAGCTGGCAAAGATATGCGAAAACATGGGTGTCAATGTCTGGGAAGCCATAGACCTTTGCAATAAGCATCCCCGTGTCAACATCCACCAGCCGGGTCCCGGTGTAGGCGGTCATTGTATCGCCGTTGACCCCTGGTTCATCGTGGAAAAGCAGCCGGATACAGCCCAAATTATCAATCTGAGCCGCCACACCAACGATTCCATGCCGACACATGTAGCCTCGGAAATCCTCGCTGTTTTAGATGGCATCCAGGATCCTGTAGTAACGGTCTTGGGCGTTACCTATAAGCCAAATGTAGACGACATGAGAGAAAGCCCGATCATGCACCTGATCCATATTCTGAAAGAGCGCGGTGTTCAGGTTCGTACTTTTGATCCTTACGTAACGGACAAGCCTGAAATCGGCGGAGACCTGGAGGAAGCTACAAAAGGTAGCGACCTGCTGGTGCTGGGCGTCCACCACGACGTCTTCAAAGATCTATCCTTTAAAAAGGTTGGCGCACTGATGCGCCATAAGAATTTCTACGATACCCGAAACTTTATTTCGGCGGATTCTGTGGAAAATGCCGGCTTCCATTATTATCTGCTAGGCAGTAAATAGCGTAAAATTGTGTTTTGTCCCTAACAGCAGATACAAATACAACCTTATATAAGTCTCTTGACCATAGAAAATGGCATTCCATAAAAAAGTGGCTTCACCACTTCCGCTAGTGAATCCTAGGTTCCCTTCGGCGATTGCATTGCAATCTGGGCACCCTCCTGACAAATCTCAGGGGCAAGCCCAAATGCAAATGCAAATGCCTGTGAGAATGTCTGATGAGTGATTGCAAGTCAACTATTCCTTAAAATTAACTATATCTTGAAGAATCTCTGTTTGTGTATAAGATTTACCTAAATATAACAATATCACCTTTATAGAATCCCAAAAATCACTGACTCTTATCTTTTTTTCGAAATATTTCAATCTGTGTATAAGGAATCCCGCTTTTCTTATACACAGATTCATTTATTTTGATTTTTAGATAAGATTCCATCGGTAGTCGCTAAATTAAACGGCAGTTCAGGCATTTCTTATACATAAGTTAGAGTTTTTGCAAAAAAAGTTAATAAATCATACAGTGCCCTGAAGTATTGCTTATAGATCCTATACACTTTTATTAATGGGTTTCCGGCTTTCCCTCGAAGAGGAGAAGAAGCCCAGATACATGAGCATGGCAGCCATGCCCCAGAAGTAGGCCATCATGTACGGCTCTTCAAAGATGTTTTCAAAATAGCAATGGACGAGGACACCACACAAACCGGAGAATATGCCTACTGCCATTGCTTTCTTGTTTCCTACTACCTGCACCAGGGAATCGCGGCCTTTCTGGTTTTCTACCGCTTGCACCAAAGGGTCGTGGCCTTTCTGATTGTCTG
>CAYLVS010000032.1:0-11854 GCA_964387185.1 uncultured Oscillospiraceae bacterium
TGCTCCCCAATGGGAATCAGGGAAACGTCCACACCTAAATTGAACAAAGTAATGCCCAACGTCATTACCAGGGCGCTTACCAGAAACAGCAGCATGCTCCAAAGTGGCATAGGGGCAACTGTATAGTTCAATATTAAAACCAAAACAATGATCGGAATCACCGAGAAGAACGACTCTTTAAGTTTTGATAATAAGAGTTTTAACACGAATCCACCACCTCAACCTTCCTCTTACACTTATGTACACATTTATTGTTTCTACCTCATCTATTCTTCTATAAACAAAATATACTACTCTTTCTTTTGCATGAAAAAAGCACGCTCTACAGTGTAGATGAGCTACAATTCTATCCTGTTAAAATTTCGTCTCGACGGGTTTTGTTTTAATAGCTTCATTATACCAGTTTTTCTGAAGAATGGGATGTGTTTTTGTACCTCAATACTCCCATGAGTTTCCAATAGAATCTTGTATGCTTTTATAATAAAATCATACCATAGCCAAATTTAGCCTGACTTATACCGGAGGTACATATGAATAGACGTCTGCAATCCATACTATTTATTGCCGGCCTGGTGCTCTGCACATCTTTCGCTATGATCATAAGTCCCTTGGAAATGGTGGATTATGTCCCCGTAGAGGACAGGCCAAGTGCAACAGAGAACCAGGCCGATACCGCAACTGACGGTTCAAAGACCGAGAGTAATATGCAAAGCAATATTGATGAGCCATATGATCCGCCTACGAACATGTACATAGTGCGAAGAGGCGGCACGGACCGCCTTCATACAGCAACTGAAAGCCCCGTAAATACAGCAAGTGAAAGCCCGGTAAATACACCCAAAGCTGCTGAAACCGCACCCAAGAAGGCGACGCACGCCCCTGGTCCTGCAAAAACAAGCCAGACGAAGGCAAAGACAGAAGATGTACTGGATCTGCTGGCCAGATTAATTACCGCTGAAGCCCAGGGAGAACCTTACGAGACAAAGGTAGCTGTAGGAGCCGTGGTTATGAACCGGGTGAAGAGCAGCCAATTCCCCAATACCATCAAGGAAGTCATCTATCAGAATATCGATGGTTATATTCAGTTTACCCCGGTGGCAAACGGGTGGATCAAAAAGCCCGCCCAGGAGGATTGCATAAAAGCTGCGAAAGAAGCAATCAATGGAGCGGACCCTACAAACGGAGCACTATTCTTTTACAGCAATAAATCCACCAATGCCTATATGCTGGAAAAGAAGATATCTCTAAAATCGGGAAATATGAATTTCACGTATTAGCGCATCTTCTATGTTACAGATGCTTATTCTGACAGATCTTCCTTTTCTATATGCGCATTATCAAAGGGTGTCTTATATGGGGATTGGTTTGTGAACTCCGTAACCGCTTTCCTGACCCGGTTCACCGACGCTATTGTTCCGGGACCGGCGATACATCCCCCTTCACATGCCATGCCCTCAAGCAGGTATCCATTCTTTTTGCCTGCCTTTGCCAGCTTCATCAGTTTTACACACTCGTGCAGGGTGGATGCGTTCTCCACTTGGATCTCTTTAGAGGGATCCAGAGCCATGGCAGTGGTTTTTACCGCCTCTGCTACTCCGCCTGCGATAGCATAGCCTCGTCCCAATGTAGAAGCATCTTCTATCTTGCTCTCTATGTCAATTTCCGATAATTCGATTTCCTCCGCAACGAACATTCCCATGAGCTCTTCAAAGGTGATGACAAAGTGCACGTAATCCTTTACATCATCTCTTAGAGCCTCTAATTTTTTAGAAATACAGGGGCCTATAAAGGTAATCCTTGCATCCGGATCCTTCTTCTTGATATATTTTGCCGTTTCGACCATTGGGGAAGAAGAGTCCGATATATATTCGTACTGGTCAGGGAATAGTTTTTCAACCATGATGGTCCAGGAATTGCAACAGCTCGTTCCCATATAGGGTATTTCAGCGGGTACCTTTTCAAGGTATTCCTTAGCTTCTCTAAGCGTTGTTATATCAGCCCCCAGGCTTACTTCCACCACATCCTTAAATCCAAGCTGTTTGATGCCGTCTGCGATTTGGAGCGGAGAGGCCAAGGGTCCAAACTGCCCGATAAACGATGGGGCTATTATGGCATACATATGGGGATCCGTCTTCAGCGCTTTGATCAGCTGGTAAATTTGTGATTTGTCGGCAATGGCTCCGTAAGGGCATTGAATGATGCAACGACCGCAGGATACGCATCGGTTTCTGTTTATCTGGGCCCTTCCCAGATAATCGCTGTCGATGGCATTTACTCCGCATGCAGCGGCACAAGGTCTTTCATACTGTACAATTGCACTATAGGGGCAGGTTGTTTTGCACCGGCCGCATTTTATGCATTTTTCCTGATCTATAATTGCACGGTTTTTCCCTATGGATACTGCATTTGTAGGACACACATTGGTACAAGGATGGGCGAGGCACTTTCTGCAGTTGTCCGTAACCATAAAAGCTTTCGTAGGACATGCCTCACATGCATGGGTTATGACATTGACCAAAGGCTCAATAAAACGCGTTTCATCCACATCCACTTCAGAAATCCCGTCTGTAACACGACCGTACTCACTTGGATCTCTGGCGTCTAACCCTATGGTCAGCCTCAGCCGTTCATCCAGTATGGCTCTCTCTCTGAAGATACTGTCTCTATATGTGGCCACCTCTCCCGGTAAAATCTCGAAGGATGCTTTTTCCATTTCGCGTAAATCGGAGCCTTCATAGGCCATTTGAGCAATTTTTGCGAACACCTGCCTTCTTATATAAATTAAATTGACGTAACTTTCTTTCATCCGTAAGTATCCCTTCTAGCCTTTTCTCATCTTTCTTACAATCTTCTCCATGACAGCCTGGCTCGTAGCATTGAGGATAACCTCGTCATCTACAACGGCTATAGGAGCAATTTTTTCGTTTGATATTTTGCAATGCCCCAAACACTTGACCGCCTCTACTTCCAGCTCCTCATCCTTGTAATTGTCCTCGTCTTCACGAATGAGATCCTGTAATTCCTCTATCTGGTCTAAAATTCCCATTGAACCCAACAATGTACAATTTGAACCGACACAAACTTTTACCTTCATTTGATCCACTCCTCCGACTTTCATTCGAATTGTACTACTCCATATAGTATACCATAACCTCCCCTCACATCCCATGTCTAAAAAATAAGAGCCGGGAGGAACTATATGCTCTTCCCGACTCTTATTCTTTTATCGTGAGAAAGACCTACTCCGGTAGTAAGGCAATGGTTATGCTGAGAGTTTCGTTGTTATCGTAAAACACCGAAATCCCCACCTCGCCGTTACTCCCCATGTACTGTGCACTATCTTCTGAATTTATTTCATAAGTGTCTTCCGTAAAGTCCTTCTTGAGTTCTTCAAAGTACTTTGCAGCATCTTTGGCATCTACCTCTTCCATGCCGATAAGAATAGAATCATTCATTTCCATCACGGTAACGATTTTACCATCTTTGAATTCAGGAATACTTTTTGCCAGATCCGATGAAGGCCATTCCGTTTGCCCGAATACCATCTCCTCACCATCTTCTCCTTTGACGGTTATGGTGTCACCATCAATGTCCACATCTGCCCCGGATTCTTCCATGATTTTTTCAGCAAGAGCTTCTCCGGCCTTCTCTCCTATTTTCTCCTTTACCCCGCATCCCACCAGAGATAGGACCAACAATACTAATAAAACCCATATAGCTACCTTTTTCATGAAAATTCCCCTTTCATTCCCTTCATTTCTGATGAAATATCTTTCACCGTGTTATTGATTTCTTATAGTAATACCCCAATTACTTTTATGCTTTGGTCCCGGCAGATCCTCCCCTCCGGGACGGGATTTTGCTCATTATTATTCCCAATGAGGTTCATTGGAATTATCGATCACGCGATAATTAATAATCAGCTCCGCCCTGGTGTTGACCCCTAATTTTTTGTAGATTCCCGTCATATGTGTGTTTGCTGTAGAGTATTTAATTGAGAGCTGTTGAGCGGATTCCTTCAATGTATAGCCTTCAAGTAGCAAAAGGAAAAGGTCATGCTCTCTCGGCGTCAATCTTGCAACCTTGCTCTGTTTTCCATTTTGCTCAATGGTCACCTGCCCGCTGGGATCTCTGTCATTGGATTTCCTTTCATTCGGGCGAAACATGTCCTTTAAACTATTAAATAGTGACATTCCTCTCACCTCACTTTCTGGTTTTTCTCTACAGATTGCTACTTGTATTTAATTCTGCTTCATCAAGGCCCTATCGTCCATTCATTAACTCACATGAGAGCACAATAATAGAGCCTCATTAGTTCTAATGAGGCTCTATTATTGTGCTCTATCTTCTATTTTATGGCATAATCCTTAAATAGAATCAGTAGCTCCGTTCGGCTATTGATCCCCAGCTTTCGGTATGAGGATGTACAATATGTATTTACGGTAGAATAGGCAATGGACAGTATCCCTGATATCTGGCGAAGAGTATAACCCTGTAGAAGGAGCTCGCACACTTCCCTTTCACGTTTGCTTAAACCATATTTTTTGAATATATTTTGCTTTTCCATATCCACTTCTGAAGCCCCGGAGTCCTTTGCCCAATCATCAAAATAGTTTGTCTGGACGACTAAGGGGGAGAGGGTCATAAACAGCAGCATCACCGCTACCGAGACAATGGACGCCGCCATAGATACTTCAAAAGTATTGGCCTGCTGAATCAATCTTCCTAAAAGGACACCGGCTACCCCGCCGCAAAGCCCGATAAAGAGTATGGAAAATCTCAGATAGCGCATGCTGTTGTATTTTTTTCCAACCACGCCGATGATGTAGTACATGTTTATCATTCCCACTGTACTTCCAATCCCCAACAAGATAGCGAAAGCCACCGCCATACCGGGAATCTGTTCAATGAAAGCATTGCATAAAAGTCCCATAGCCAGGCATCCGAAGGTAATATTGCCCAGCCATACGAAAGCCATAGAGGAAGATGCATAAAGCCCAATGTAGATTATGCACCCTACCAAGCCTCCGATATAATACCAAGTAAGTATGGGTTCATTGGAATTACTCACAGCAATATTGAGTATGCCTTTGCCGGCGCCTTTACACAGAATGACGAAGACGCAATTGAAAAACAAGGTTAGATAGATCCTTGTGTGAAACTCCGGACGTTGCCTTACACTGTCATCAAAATATGCCGGGATGCTTCTCTTTTTGAAAAACAAGGTCGCGCTGAGCGCTATTACCAGAATGACGCAGGATACCGTTATGTAATGGTTTTGCATAAAACCGCTACCCGTCTCCTGGAATAGCAGAATCGCATTGATTAATATATTGCTACCCGTAACAGCATAGAGTTTTTCGGTATTGTTCAGTGTAAAGACAAAGGGCATCAATATACTGGTATTAACACATCCAAGTGATATTCCAAGCAGAATTGCCCCAATTAGTTGAATGGAGGAATTGGGCGCTATCAGATACAGGATTAAAGTAGCGAAAACCGACACAGCCCCTGCACGAGCGGTCTTTACAAACCATTCTTTTTGAATGATAAATATGAAGACGGCTGAAGATAATAAATTGATGGAATGAATCAGGGCACGCCGCTCCGTTCCAAAAACAGTCTCCGTAAGAGGTGATGCGGTCCACCATGTGGAAAAGACAACGACCCACGCATAATAGACGATCCAAATAAAAATATACGGCAGGTTTTGCTTCCAGACTCCACGTATATCCAAAACTTTGACATTTTCATCCGTGCTCGCCTTCATGGCATCCTTAGTTGCTCTCTGACTCAATCAGGTGTGGCACCTCCTGTCAAAAACCCATTTCATCTATAATAGCATTGTTTTTACTCATTTGCACATAATAATAACGACGATTTCAGCTTAAAAGGAGAACTCTTGCTATGGCTATTAGGAAAATTTGTGTACTCTGCGTAATAGCAGTGTGTCTTTGGGGAACATCTGTATACGCTGAACAGGTTCATCGTGTAGCACCGGGAGAAACCTTGAGCAGCATTGCAAGCGCTTATGGAATTACGCTGGATTCTCTTTTGGGTAACAACCAGTACATCGTCAACCCGGATTTGATCCACCCCGGACTGGTACTGATCATACCGGACAGTAACAGGCAGTACTATGTGGTCAGACAGGGAGATACCCTGTCTCAGATTTCCCAAAGATTTGGAGTCTCTGTGCCCATGTTGGCAGATATCAATAACATCAGTAATATAGACCTCCTTTACGTTGGGCAAATTCTCTTAATCCGTTACCAGCCCGTTGAGCGGGAGGAATTAGCTGAAGTTGAAAATACCCTGTCTCCCATAGCCAACCGCTTTCCTGACACCTTCTTCTTTAGAGGGGAGCCCGATGGGCTAAGAGTTGCGTTGACATTTGATGACGGCCCGGACAGGATCGAGACAAATGCCCTACTAGATGTTCTGCAAAGATATGGGGTCCCGGCTACCTTCTTTCTCTTGGGAAGAAATGTGCCGGAAAATGCGGATGTGGTGGAAAGGCTCGTTGCAGAGGGCCATACGGTAGCCAACCACAGCACGACACACCCGGACCTGCGCACACTCACGGCGGGGCAATTGCAAAATGAGTTACTGACGCTGGAAAACGCGGTCCACGACATTACCGGCCAGAGAACTGCTTTGATGCGGCCAACATATGGTTTTATAAACGATGCTGTACTAAGACAAGTGCGCGACTTGGGTTATCGAGCCATACAGTGGTCTGTAGATACAAAGGATTGGCGGGACAGAAATGTTGATCAGGTTCTCATTAACACCATGCCCAATATAAGAGACGGCTCCATTATTCTGATGCACGATCAACCATCCGTCACAAAAGAGGTCTTGCCGGAAATCATACAATCTCTCAAATCGCAGGGATACACCTTTGTTACAGTAGATGAATTGCTGGGCGTGAATGCTTATAAGCCATGATTATGTGATGCTACGATCTTGAAAAGATTTTAGTGTCTTGTTAATCTCGTCGGCATCTTTTTTATCAAATTTCCAGCTTATTAGATTGACCACCAGATAAACTACAAAAACGGTAAACGCAAAGAAACTTCCATCAGCAAAGCCATGAAGGATGCCTGCCCAAAACCCCAACAACAGTAGCGTTGACTCTAAAAGGACTACATGAAGCATTTTGCGCAACAGGGTCTGGCGGAAAGTAAGCTCCTTGCGGGAATAAGTAACCAGGGAGGGGGCCAGACTCAACAGTCCAAAGATTAGAGGCGAGAAAAAGGCTTCGTAGCCAAACTTGGCCGAAGGCTCAAGAGCCAGTCCCAGTATGGCTATGGCAGCTGTCACACAGGTTGTAATAATGAAATACTCCATGATACGCTTTCTTAAAAATTCCCTTACACTCATTTGCTTTCACCTAATAACCTCTTTTTTAATTCCGGTACATACTGCCTGGAAATGATGACTTCCTCCCCATTGAACAGGGTTGCAGAGAATCTTCCATTCAAAACAGAATGCACACTGTCGATCTTCATAAGATTAATTACAAAGGATTTGGAACACCTGAAAAAGCTCTGACCCCGGTACAGCGTTTCAAATTCGTATAACTTGCACTTTAACTGGAACACCTTATCTTTCGTGTAAGCAAATACTCTGTTATCAACGGCCTCGATAAAGAAAATATCCTGCAAGGAGATCCGGCTCGCTTTCTCATCCATATATCCTGTGAGTGTAGCATCCGTTGACTTTATGAAGCGAATAATATTCTTAATATCATCGTTTATCTCATAGCATTGGATAATAGCCCGCTCTTCCTTATCCGTCCCTATCTGGTTTACATATACTTTCAAAGGCTCACCCTCGCAATCTGTATCCAGGCGGTTGTCAACCATCCACCGGCGTCATAGCCGATACCGGATTAGTACCGGGCTCATTATACCAATTCCGGCATCCTCCGTCTATATCACCTATTCGATTGTGATCTATATTTCGTTCTGAGGGCTCAACCACGGGCTTTCACGGCCAAGTGTGCAAAATTTCAATTAGTATGTGGAATGAGTGTTATTTATGTCCGGATATCCACATACTAATTGGAATTTTGCACAAATCTACCGTAAAAGCCTCAAATAATCACATATTAATTGAAATTCTGCACATGGGGAATAGAATTTCTGGGTTTGCCTTTGATAGTGCAGCGCCATGCTGGGACCGAAGGCCGATGATCAGATCAGTATTCTTTCTGTAACTGCGGCCTATCGGATCCCTTGAGAGCGTAGTCGAAATACTCCAATACAATTTGGTTCATCTTCTCAATGCAATATCGGCTGTCAACTTCTCCGGTACCCAGCATGCGTGCCAATATCGGAGAAAAGAGCGGAAGGTCAGTAAAATTCAAGTGCCCCGAATCCCGAATTACCACGTCATAAGCCTCTGTTGCATTGGCACCGGCATGGATGTTACCATATGCCATTCCCAATCCCATAGCTTCCTCGTAATGGACATCGTTATACAGGTTTAGCAAGGGAATAGGATAGGGCTCCTCATTTAAGATGGTCTGGCCATTCTTAAATCCAATCTGTTCACCTATCATTGTTCCATCAACCACGATGGCAGCATCAATATCCCCGCGGTCACGGCCAAGCTGTGCAGCCGCCGCTCCACCAAGAGAATGGCCGAAAACTCCAATTTTTTCAGTGTCAATCAGTTTATAAAACTGCTCCGGGTTCTTCCCATTTGCATTGCGCAGAATCTCGTCTATTACAAAATTCATGTCGGCAGTACGGAGATCCAGCCACTCGTGGGTTAAATCATAAGTCGTCTCTGCGTCATAAATACCGCTTTCAATATTGGTTGCATCCCTGAGAAAATCCGTATTTACAATGGTATTGCTGCCATCTGAATGTTGCGCGAAAAAAGCATGGTAGCTATGGTCAATGCTGCAGACCACATATCCATTGGCGGCGAGATCCTCAAAGGTAGAAAGATTACTGCCTCGATATCCGAAGGACCCGTGGGAGAATACCACAAGCGGGAAGGCCTCTCCATCATTTTCAACTTCCGGATACCAAAACTGAACGGACAGTTTTCTATTCCCACCCACATCTGAAAATGTCTCCATGCGAGAGGTGTCTATATAGGTCTCACTTACCGTCTCAACGGCAAAGCCACCGGTGGAAGCGACTGCTTCAAATTGGGGAAATAGGATCCCCGGCAAGATGCAGAACACAAGCAGGATAGAGTTGCCTATACAGGAAAGTACAACTGCAGATGGCTTATATTCCTTCTCCTTCCCAAATGGTTTTATTAAGTAAATAGCACTGAAAACTGCCATAACAACAAGCATGATATATAAGCTTATCCAGCGAAAACCCCACCAATATACTTGGGTAAGAAGAAGTAAAGTAAAGAGAATGAAAGCGCAAATCCGAAGGATATGTTTCCTTTTGGTTTGGTGACTCTTTGTCTTCATTTGCCAGATGACAAATCCAATCTGTATGCAGATAGCGATAGACAGTGTGATAATTCCAAGCATAGGTGATACTCCCTTTCTGTTCTGTGATTACGGGCAGTATAACGTAGGCTGTGGAAGCACACAATGGCTGTATCGGTATGTTGCATTTATTGGGTGTAAGTTGCATTTCAGCGGCGCCACGGTATTTCTCCGTCTTCGTCCAGTACTATTAATACATCTTAAAACATATTTTTATAGGAGGCGAATACTCCGTCATAGCATTTCGGGTCTCAAGCCACCTTCTACGTCAGCTTGGGAACAAGTCTAGATCAAACCAGACTGTTTTTAGGGGTCTACGGTTCCGCAAATGTGACCAGTTTCAATCAGGGCACTGTTTTTGAAATTACGCCCTAAGCCTTCCGGTCATTAGCCCCCGACCGTCGACCATAAATTTGAATTTACGCAACCCATGGCTGACTTCTTCCCCGCCGTTATCTTTTTTTGCTGAAATTACGTTTTGTGTATAAGATGTGTTGATTTCCCTGCTTATTTTAGGCACGATCACTGGATTCTTATCTAAAAATGAAAAATATTGAATCTGTGTATAAGAAAACAGCATTATCTTATACACAGAACTAGAAATTTCAAAATTAAGATAAGAATCGGCATTTTCAAGAACTTAAAAAGGAAATTTTAGGGGAATCTTATACACAGATCGAGTTTTCTTGAAATTTAGTTAATATATTACCCCGTCGCGTAATCTCCGCATTTTATCATGTAAACTCGTCCAAATGGGTTTTGAAAAACTCGTAATAAGTACGGACATTTTCTAACTCTGTCCACTGCTTTACATCCGCAGGCTTTGTGTCCAGATCATAGATCTTCGCTCCATCCATCGCCAGCAGAAACGGGGAATGTGTGGATATAACAAACTGGCATCCGAAGTACCGCGCTGAATCCTCTATGAACTTTCTTAACTCAATCTGGCGTTTCGGGGAAAGGCTGTTCTCCGGCTCGTCCAATATATAAAGTCCATTTTCACCGATTTTCTCAGTGAAGTACTTGAATGCGCTTTCTCCATTGGAGTATTCCCGGACATTATCCATCAGTTCATTCCTTACAAAACGGGACTGTGATTTACTCCTGGCCGTGTTGACTTTCTTGAGGTGTTCATAATCGGCCATAGATCTCATCTGAAATTGAGAGTATTTGGCATCCAGATATTCTTCAAAGAGCTCTTCTCTTTTTTGATCGATGCCCTCGTTAAGGTTTCTTATGTTCAACATGTAGTCAAACACATCATCGCTAGTAATAATTCTGCTGTTCGTGGGAATCTCTGTTTCAACCTCTATATGGCACATGGCCACATAGTCAGAGTAGAAATTGGATTTATTGTAGATGGAGTCTCGCTGAATTCCAGTCTTTTCAGCTATCACATTCAACGCCGTGGTCTTTCCCGAACCATTGCCTCCATATAAAATCGTGATCGGCTCAAAATCAATTCTTTCCAGGCCGCATTTCGAAAGGATCTGAAAGGGATAGAAGGAATCATAACAGGTCCTCTTCACTTCCATGAAAAAGCCAAACTCCCTCTCCGAGTCCGGAAATGTAAAAACATCTAAGTAAAGCACTACTGGCACCTGCTCCTTTTTTCTCAAGATATGATAATCATATTCTAACACAAATATCAATCTGAGGTACAGGCCTGATGTTGGCCGATTCACTATCAAAAGCAACCGGTAAATCACCTTGTCCATGGCTTAAATTCCGGTTGCTTTCAAGGTGTGACAGTAACCCCGTCCCCCTGTCACCTAATAGTTCATCTTTTCAAGGAATCAGTCAATAGAGAACTAAAATCACCACTGGAAGTGCTCTTTTATTGAATAAATAGTTCACAAAGCCAATGCATGACTTGAAAAAAGTACTACATTCCGAGAAAGTATAGTTCATATTTTCTCGGAATCAATCAGAAGAGAACTATAATCGCCACTGGAAATGCTATTTATTGAATAAGTAGTTCACAAAACCAATGTATGGCTTGAAAAAAGAACTACATCCCGAGAAAGTGGAGTTCATATTTTCTCGGAATCAATCAGGAGAGAACTATAATCACTATCGATAAGGCATTTTCTCTCAAATAATAGTTCACAAATCAAAGTGTGATGGACAACATGAACTAGGTCACCTTTCCATGCAATTCGTGTAGCAGTGGTTTTGACCTGATGATTGGCAAATAGGCAACCACTATTGTCCGTGGCTTAAATTCTGGTTGCTTTCAAAGTGTGACAGCAACCCCGTCCCCCTGTCACACTTAAAGTCATACTTGTGTTATGATAGGATTAGAGAAATTATAAATGCGAGGTCAATGAATAGATGAACTTGTCAGACGATAAAAAGCCAAAACTCTTAATCATTCATGGTTTC
>CAYLVS010000033.1:0-11626 GCA_964387185.1 uncultured Oscillospiraceae bacterium
AATCCGGATTGAATCCATGATCTTACCGCTACATAAAGCAATAATACCACCAAACCTGCTGTCTTGGTTTTTTCCTTCAGGCTGTCCTCTGCCTCCACTTCCTCTCGCGCTTTTCTTTCTTTTAGGTACGCTTTCATGATCCGATTGAACCTGGGTGACAGATACAGAAAAACCAGAGTGACCAAAACACTCGGAATGATAAAGCCGTAAATGGAATCAAGACCTGAAAAACTCAACAAAAACACGGCAAACATAGGACCAAGGGCAAAGCCCACATTTCCTCCCACTGAAAAAATCGCCATGGAAGCCCCGGCCTTGCCCTCTTCACTCAACAGATAAGTCATCTTTGAGCCTTCCGGATGGTAGCCGGCCACTCCAACCCCGCTGATCAATATGACAAGCAGCAATAATCCATAGGAATTTACCACACCGGTCAGGGCCATCCCCAAGCCGGAAAGGAAAATCCCCAAGGGCATCAGCCAAGGCATGTTATAACGGTCGCTCAGCACACCTAGGATGGGCTGTATAATTGCAGAGCTGAAAGTAAAGGCCAAAGCGATAATACCCACTTGAAAAAAAGTGAGTTCCAGTTTCTGTGCGAGCAATGGCGTAATGAGCGGAAGCACTCCATGTCCCAAATCTGCAATGACATGACCAAGGCTCATAAGCCATATGTACGGGTTAAACAATGTTTTTCCTCATTTCAATTCGTTAAAGTTTCATTTAAATAACAATTTATATCTTAACCATATATTCGCGAAATAGCAAGTATGAAAAGGTCATGTCCCCCACCATATTCTACCTGTCACGAATATCCCCACCCCCCATGTCATATACATATTTTGACGGGATGATTCTAACGCCAAAGAATATGACAATGATATAAGGGGGGCAATGCAAATTGAAGGATTACATAGAAGAACGTGTCATTGAATTGGCGCGCTATATTTTAGAGACCGATGCGACCGTACGTGCAACTGCTAAGAAATTCCGAGTAAGCAAGTCTACCGTACACAAGGATGTGACGGAGCGCCTCGCAGAAATCAACCCTGCTATGGCGGCAGAAGTAAAGTCCGTCCTTGACAACAACAAGGCAGAGCGTCATATTCGCGGCGGCCTGGCAACACAACAGAAATATAAGTGTCTGCATGAATAGACGAAGTGGAATATATGGCAATCTTCTTTGAAAGCAATGTATTTAAACCGATAAAATCGCCCGGAGCATCAAAGCTACCGGGCGACACTATCGTTATTCAACAGCTACAAACTGAGCGGGGTCAACGGGAATCCCATCCTGCAAAACTTCAAAATGAAGATGGGGCGGATCGCTACTCTCGAAGAGAGCGGTTATGCCGACTCCACTAATCACGTCTCCCATCTCAACAACATCCCCCTCTTCTACCATGCGGTCTGTAGAGAGGCTGCCATACCGGGTCACATAGCCGCTTCCATGGCTGATCTCAATGGTGATCCCCAGCTTGTCATCGTTATATACTTTTGTGACAGTCCCACCCTTTACCGCTGTTACCGGAGTATCGGGGGCTGCTTCGATATCCACTCCTTGATGTACTACGTACTGATCTAAAGTGGCACTGTAAATCAATTGATCTCCGGAATACCCTTTCGCGATTACACCGCCTTCAACAGGGCTGGTCATACCTCTCTGCGAGTTCTCTCTACCTTGAGGATTCGGTGCAGGCGTGTCCCGACTGTCCACCGTAGGCACAGGTTGTACTACATTTAAGCCCCCTTCCCCTATGAGATAGTCGTCGCGCTCCTCATTGATATTATTATCGTTGTTGAGGTTGTCCTCTTCCGCTACCCACTGACGATCATTGTCCCAAACCAGCATGGCTGCTGCCGCAATAAGCAGAATTGCTATAATGGTTACCATAGTATAGCGGTAGTTCCATTTTCTCCTGTCGTCCTCGTTTCTATCGTATGCGCTGTTGCCGTCAATCCGCATTATTCACACCTCCGTAATATTAAGAATTGCGTTTCTTGTAGTATCTCCTTTTCTTTTGCATATCATACCTTGTGGAAGCATGGGGACGGTTCTTTTGCTTCCATTGCTTTTCCTACGTCAAAAAGCTATAATGGCATGGTAAATTTAATCATAGTAATAAAAGGTAGGAGCAAAAATGTATTCCTCGACAAATCAAATTGACACGGAATCTTCCGTTATACACCACCTGGATGTGGAAGTTTTCTATCTTAACGAAAACGGCATCATGAAGCCCTCCGCCTATCAGGCCCTCTTTGCCCAATTGGCGGAAAAGCACCTGGACATCTACCATTCGGGAGCAAGCGAAACCATGAAACACGGGCTTGCCTGGGCTTTGATTTCCATGTCCATAGAAGTGAGGCAACCTATCGACACTTGTATGAAGCTCTCTGGCTACACCTGGTATTCCAAGCGACAGGGTCCTTATTTCCGCCGCGAGCTGGTCTTCTGCAACGAAGATGGAGATATTATGTTTCAGGGCAGTACTTTCTCCGTCCTATTAGAAGTTGCTACCAGAAAAGTTTTCCGCAAAAAGGATCTTCCTTTCAAGCTCACTGAGCCCAGTGGTGTTTTTTGCATGGAAGCAGATCATCACTTCAGGGAAAACGCAGAATTGAAACCTTGCGAAACCAGAAAAATCTACAGTAGCGATGTGGATTTGCTGGGCCATGTGAACAACCGCCGTTATGGGGATTTTGCTTATGATGCCCTGACGGCAGAGGAAATACTCCGCCTTAGAAGGATTAAGAGAATAGATCTGTATTTTATATCGGAAATGCGAAACAAGGATGACTTCACGATATTTAAGTCGGTGGAGGAGAATCGGATTGTGCTCCGCGGTCATAATAATATGAAGAACGATACCGCTTTCGACATCGTTTTTCAGTTTTGAGCAGTGGCAGTTTTGAGACTCATGAGAAAGCAGTTTTAAGGCTCATGGGAAACGGGAGGCATTTATGGAAACCACTAATAACAACCTCTTCACGATATCCGAGGATTTGGTCAACCGCTCCCTGCGGCAGAAAATTCTTTCCTCGCCGGCCGGAGAATATATTACCCATTATAGAGTCACCTTTTCCGGGGGTTACATTTATTTAACGCTGGACCTTCAAGTGAAAACTCTTGGAGCTATCACTGCAAAATACCGGTTGGAAATCGTAGACCTTACTTTTAAGCCGGGCACTCATAGGGTCATTGCAGATTACGTGGAGGATGTGAATTCCACAGGTGGTTTTGCACAGAACATGATGCTGAAGGCGGCCGGTCTCAAGGGTGGGACCTTCCTCCAGATGGTAGTGAATATGACCAACCCTCCCGGAATTAAAGTTGATGCAAAAAGCTGCTCCATCAATCTGGAACAGCTTCTCAATCTTAATAATCACCTAATCTCTATGCTGACTTTGGAATATGGCGATAGCAGGGACGGTATGCTGCAGCTGGCCTATCAACTGGCTCTTTAGAGCATTACCGGTTTCCCGGCTCTACTTCCTATTGAGTATCAGATAAGCGCCTAAAATCACAATAATTCCGGCAAACACCAGTTCTCCGGGTATCCAGGGAAGGATGTACCGAAGCACAATCAATCCTCCTGCTCCGATCAGAATAATCCCCAATGCCAGAACTGTATTCCGGTTGCTCTTATCATAGGATTCCGGAGAGTAATCCGAGTAATCGGCCTCCGGCCCTTCTCCCCTCTCCCGATAGGATCTGGAAAGATCTCCGGCATCTGCCGACGGAATGATTATCGCTGCAATTATGTAAGCGATTAAACCAGCTCCACCCATGAGAGTGAATACTACTACAAGCAATCGAACAATCACCGGGTCAACCCCGAAATATTCTCCCAGGCCTCCGCACACACCGGCAAGCACCTTATTTCTCGATGATCTGTATAATCTCTTTTCCATCTATAAGCCCCCTTTGCTTTCAAAAGCATTTTAACATTATCTATGCGCAAAGTACAGAGCCTATTCGGGTTCATTCGTTTTCAGCAAGCAGCACGTAATCATCCCCATCCACCCGGTATAGCCGTTCAATCTCCGGTGTGAAGATTTGTTCCAAAGAAAGCTCCTCTGCAAAGGAAAACCCTACGCAGCTTCCACAAGATGAGCTGAGCCTTCGGGGTACCGGCTTCAGTACAGCCATAGCCCCTATTTCACGGATATACTTGTTGTATTTTACCGCATCAAAATGCGTATGAAAAGTTGCTAAATACTCCATTTTAACTCTCGACTTCTAATCTGCAAGCATGCGTGACATCACAGGCTTGACTCACCAAAATAACGAACAAGGACGATCTGCCCAGACCGTCCTTTCATTATAGTTACTTATTTGGTCAGTTTCAACAGGTAATCTTCATCCTGCTCCTCTACAGCCACCTTGTAGCCTAAGTTACCGGCAAACCGCTTGATGTTCTCTCTTGCAGTAACGTTATCCACAAAGACTTCGATTCCTCCCGGGTTTTTCTCCAGAGCTTTTTTTGTCATGAGAACGGGTTCGGGACAGGCACATCCTCTTGCATCAATTGTCATGTTAAGCATCTCCTTTCACAGATTTTCCTTGAAGATTAGCAAAGCCAATGATTGCCACTACGATAAAGCCTATGACCACAGCGATCTGACCGTTCAATGTGGGACCCTGTCCGGAGGAAGCGAGACCGAAGTTGTGTGCAAAGGCTGCTCCGATCAGCATTCCGATAACGGTTACCACTGAGTCGATATTTCCTTCGCCGGACAAAATGAGCTGTCGCAGAGGGCATCCACCCAGAAGGACTGCTGCAAAACCTACCAGAGCCATGCCTAGGAAGTTCCAGAGTCCGTCGCTATGAGCAATAGGCTGACCTTCAAAGCCTAAGTTGAAGCTGTCTAGGGCCAGATTGCCGATGAGGACAACTACGATTACTGTGATAAATCCAATCAGCAAGGTAAAGTCCTTTAGGAGGAAAGCATCTCTGATGCCTCCCGCTGTGCAGAAACGGGATTTCTGAGCAGCAGCACCTACCACAAGCCCGCCGAGAAGGGCTAAGACCACAGGGGCATGCATGGAGCCGGGGCCTTCGGTACTGAATACTAACAGTGCAGGAGCACCCACGAGGAGGAGGAACATGACTACCTGAATCGCGGGGAATATGTAGCCGTCAGCTTTGTTGACTTTATAGGCGCGTTTTAAGGAGAATCCTTTGTTCAGGAATGCGATACCTACCAGGATTCCACCGGTAAAGCCTACCAGGCCTACGATTGCGTTCAAGTCACCGCCGCCGATGCGAAGCATCATCCGCAGGGGGCATCCCAGGAACATGAGGGCGCCGATCATCATGAAGAAGCCCAGGACAAACCGGGAAGCAGGGGCAGAACCTGCTCTGGGCGAGAATTCCTTGCCCGCTATGGCCATGATAAAGGCGCCGAGAACGAGACCGATGATTTCCGGCCTAACATACTGGACGACTCCCGCGCTGTGCATTTTCAGGCCTCCGGCTGTATCCCTGATAAAGCAGGCGATGCAGAAGCCCATATTTGCCGGATTGCCAAAGAATGTGAGAATGAGTGCAGATAGGCCTACGATAGCACCGGCAATGATTACAAGGGTTTTTGCTTTCATTAAATAAACTCCTTTTCAGCTTATAAGAATTAATATATCGTCTAAATTCTATCATAGTCCCGAAAAGAGGTGAAATTGTTAATACCCATATATTTCTAATTGCTATAGAGATTTCGAATGGTTGCCCCGTCATACTTGTAGGACACTTTTCGCTTGCTTAGCTTTCATGTGTCCTATTTCATGATTTAATTCATCGCAAAACTCTTCTAAATATACGTTTAATGGGACATAAAAGCGAGCGGAAGGGATGTACAGTCCTATATTTTATTATATTTTAGGACATAACCTCTGCTAATTGGTTTAATGTGTCCTAATCACACTGTCCAGCATAGATTTGAGCCGTGATTTTGAGGATAAATAGGACACAAACCCACTGGTAATCCCATTTGTGACCTATAACAGAAATATATGAATCAAGCTTGTCCCTTGAGTGAAAAAGCAACCTGATTTGTTTCAAATTATTTAATTGCTTCAGAGCAAAATGTAGTTGGGGCCACCTTATAACCTTGTCAGCTGTAAATAGATCCAAAATCGATATGCCTGTAATAAAAGCTTTTTTTAGCCACACTATACTCCTCAAGATCAAAGTTACCTTTCCTAAGCCCTTCTCCAATTATGTCCATCAAACACTTAATGAGTGGTTTTAAGTCTTTTTTTATAATATCAAACACCATGAACGTATCAATGTTTACATAGTCATACACTACCCTGTTTCTAAAACCCTTTTATATCGGTTTATAGCTATTTGGCCCTTGGCTGCTTTTGCCCCCAGAGTCTGTTCCCCAACGTCATCCGTGCGTCAAATCATTCCTAAGACGAAGTTCTTGAAGGTTTCTGCCGTTGGGGAAAGGGCCGTGTTCTTGTTCCAAACTAGGTAGAACTCTCTGTCGAGCTCCATTCCCTTAATTGGGAAGGAAAGGAAGCGTTCGCAATTCAAACTGCACTCCACGGCAATTTTGGATACGACAGACACTCCCAGTCCGTAGCCCACGGATTGCATGATGGCCTCCATGCTGTTTGCTCTGGCCACCACGTTCAGCTGCTTCGGATCGCAACCCATTGCATTTAAAGCGGCCTCAAACTCCTTGCGGGTTGCAGAACCCTGCTCCCGCCATACAAAGGGTTCATTGATAAAGTCCTCCGGTGATAGCTCTTTTCCCACCAGGGATCGGAACTTATCGTTATTGGGGGTAATCAACACTACGGGATCCGTCAATACCTTTTCATAATGTAAGTTGGCAGTTCCACGGTAGCCTAAGAAACCAATCTCACCCTTCTGTTCAAGTAAATTATCCTCCACCCTATCACTGTCAGATTGCTCCAGGTAGAACTTTACCAGAGGATATTCTTCTCTGAACTTTGACAGCAGTTGCGGAACTATGTATTCACCCGGAATGGAGGAAGCTTGGATTTCCAGCACCCCTTGAATTTCATTGGTGTAGCTTTCTAAAGAAAAGATGGCTTTTTCCCTGGTATTCAGGAGGTTCACTGCATATTTGTATAGGATCTTGCCCTGTTTTGTAGGCAAGGCCTCCTTGCCCTGACGGTCGATGAGCTTTGTTCCCAGTTCTTTTTCCAGTGTACTTACATGGGTGCTAATCGTAGGCTGGGTGAGAAACGATGCGTCAGCCGCCTTTGAAAAGCTTTTGTATTTCACTACGTTTACAAAGGCCTCTATTTGTCTGAAATCCATTTTTCTGTTTCCTTCCAATAATAGCGGGACGCCCCTATAGTAATATCCTGGCGTCATCTACCATAGCGGTTATTTTCTGTTGATCCAAATATTCTAAAATAAGCACTGTATACTTTCTTGATGTATTCAATAAATCACGATACTCCGCCAAAGTGATGCTACCCTGCTTGTTCATGTGGCCATAGAATCGTTTCATCGCTTCATCAAAGTGGCTGTTATGCATGTAGTATTGGTACGTGAGTCTTTTTAGTTTGCCGTTTTCGCTCATGGATTGTATGATCTGCCTGGCCAGCTCTTTGTCTTTTTCTGCTTCGATGCATTCCTCCAGCTCCGGTATTTCAAAGCCCGCATCCAAGTATCGTTTTTCCAAACGCGCCAGCACCGCTAAGTGCTCCGGCTTGTACTCCACCTTGTGAGAAGGCAGAGCAACGTGATTGCCAAGGTCTTTTAGATAATGCGATTGGATAAGTTGGCGAAGGAGAAGGTCTGTGGCTTTTACATCCTTGGAATACAGCTTATCCCCTAGTTTTTTACGGAACTCTCCTTTTTGAATACCCGGTGAAATCGGATTCTTTTCGTGGTATTCTCCAAGGATCCTTTCAGCCGCCTGCTCTATACGGTGAACATAATCGGTGTGGACGTAAACATCGTCTGCGACGCTTAAAACTTTTCCTTCCTCCGCCAGCCGCTGGATTTCTGATGAAATTTCCGCTACCGACTTTCCTAATTTCACAGCCAGGTCCTGATAGCTGAGCAAGTTGTTGCCTGCCTCCCTAAGGGTTTGCTCCAATACCGCATCCTCTTCATCGGCTTCCTTTACTGCCAGCCCGTCTAAAATCTCCTGGCGAAATCTCTTGTGCTTAGTGGGACTGGCATCCAGTATTACCCCTCCGCCAATGGTTTCCACGGGTGAATAAAAACGGATAATGAAGCGGTCGCCCTTCCGCACGGCAATCTCCTCTTCCATGCGAAGCTGGGCATACCCCGTCGCACCGCTTTCCAGTGCTTCCGCATCCAAGAGCACTGCTTTGCATAAGGTTTCTGCGGAACCATAATAGAGATGAAGCCGGCTGCCGTTGAGCAGAGTTCTTGGTGCATCATCGAACATCTGAATCTTCACGTCAAGCATCATGGTTTGCTTCAGAGAACCCTTGGCGGCAAGCACATCGCCTCTCTTGACCTCATCCTTTTTCACGTTGACGAGATTCACGGCTGTACGCTGACCTGCAAAAGCCGACTCAACCATACCCCCATGGACCTGGAGATTTCGAACTTTTGCAATCCGCTCCCCGGGATAGATCTGGACCTCATTTCCTACACTGACGGAGCCCTCGATTAACGTGCCGGTAATGACTGTGCCGAATCCTTCCATGGTAAAAACCCGGTCAATGGGGATGCGCAGCAATGAGGGATCATCTCTGCGGTTGCTCACAGACTCAACTTTTTCCAGGATTAAAGTTCGAAGTTCCTCGATATTCTCTCCCGTGTGGGAAGAGACGGCGATGATGGGGGCATCCTCCAGGAAAGTGCCCGCAACGGTAGCTTTGATATCTTCTTTCACCAGCTCCATCCAGTCAGCATCCACCAGGTCGGACTTGGTAATGACTACAATACCGTTTTTGATTTCAAGCATCTTTAGGATTTCAAAGTGCTCAATGGTTTGGGGCATTACTCCTTCGTCAGCAGCGACCACCAAGAGTACGAGGTCGATGCCCCCGATGCCGGCCAGCATGTTGCGGATAAAGCGCTCGTGACCGGGCACATCGATGATACCGATTTGCCGGCCGGATGAGTTGGGCATTTCAGCAAAGCCCAGCTCAATGGTGATGCCCCTTTTCTTCTCCTCTTTCAACCGGTCCGTCTCAGCTCCCGTCAAGGCCCTGATGAGGCAGGTCTTTCCGTGATCCACATGACCTGCTGTTCCAACAATCACATTATGCATCTCACTATCACCCTCTGCTGTATTTCTCACCGCAGGCAATCAAGCCTTTGGCTACAATGTCTATCTCATCCTTTGCTACAGTCCTCATGTCGATCAGCACCCGATCCTGATTGATACGCACGATTACAGGCTCTGCACAAGCTCTCAAATCCCGTTCGATGCGGTCCGGAGAAACGCCCTTCCCTACAATGGAAACCGCATACCCGGGGAGAAATTGATTGGGCGTTGAACCGCCGCCGATCTGTCCTTCTGATTTAATGACTTCTATTTCAAAGGCGTCTGTTGCCCTTCTGACCTGCTCGGCCAAAAGGATCGCTTTATTTCTCATCCCATCCATTGTAACGGTAATCATGGAAAGCACCGGCACCCTTTCCTTCACCTTTTCCGTATCGAGGTATTCGCGGAAGGTAGACTCCATAGCAGCCAGAGTCATCTTATCTACCCGCACCACCCTGGCCAGGGGATGTTTTTTCATGCGATCGATATATTGTTTCTTTCCGATGATGATCCCCGCCTGGGGGCCTCCTAATAGCTTATCCCCACTGAAAGTGACTACATCCGCCCCGCTCCTGATACTCTCCGGTACAGTCGGTTCGTCTATACCATATTGCCGGAGGTCCACCATGAGTCCACTACCCAGATCGTAAACTACCGGAAGTCCGGACTCCCTTCCCAAGGCTGCCAGTTCAGGCAAAGCTACTTCCGCCGTAAAGCCCATGATTTTGTAATTGCTCGTATGAACCTTTAGGAGTACACCTGTCTTATCGCTTTCGATAGCCTTGCGGTAGTCATCAAGCTTGGTTTTGTTGGTGGTGCCGACTTCTCGTAAATACGCTCCTCCCAGCTCCATAATTTCCGGTATTCGAAAAGACCCGCCGATTTCTACCAGCTCGCCCCGGGATACGATGACTTCCTTGTTCTTTGCAAGGGCGGATAGGCATAATAGCACCGCGGAGGCGTTGTTGTTTACCACCATTGCTCCTTCGGCCCCGACAATTTTAGCTATTAGTTTTTCAATATGGTCGTGCCTGGAACCTCTGGCCCCCCGCTTGAGATCATACTCCAGAGTAGAATAGTTCATGGCGGCTTCCGACACATTCCGGCTGGTCTCTTCGGACAACCGGGCCCGGCCTAAATTAGTATGGAGAATGGTTCCCGTGCCATTAATAAGGCAACGCAGACTTTTTTGCTTTTTAAAGCGTATCTTTCCGACGATTTCTTCCATCATGCTGTCAAGATCCAGCTCCGGAGGCTCACCTTTCTCCCAACGGAGGATCCGCTCTCTCCCTTCGTCAATGACCTGGCGAACGGATTCCACGATCAACTCTCTGGCAGTATCCTCAAAAAACACAAATAGGCGCTGATCTTTCAACACCTCATCTATCTTAGGAATCTGCTTTAACAATTCCTTCTTATCCATTTGTCTCCCTCCTGCTTAGTGTATTGTCCTGTTGAAATTTGGAATTACTGCGCCGGATATTTTTCCAAGTACAAGGCGGAGGAGCGATCCATAGCCGTAGCTATGGTGAGTGACGACAACGCAGCAATTGGGAAAATAGACAAGCAGTAAGCCGAATTCTCAGCGGGACAGTACACTACGATAAAAATGGCGGGAATATGTGGGAATCGAACCCACCCAAGAGGCTCCTAACCCCTCGAACTGGTTTTGAAGACCAGAAGGCACACCAGCACCCATCTATTCCCCTATCCTTGGCGCGTTTGAGTGGTTTTAGTATAGCATTCCTATATTAGCATTTCAAGACCCGTAGCCGATTTGGTTTTTCTCTCAATACCGGGCTTAGTGGCCGACGACAGCGGCATCGTTTCGCCGAGATGTACAAATTTTCAATTAATGTGTGGATATTCTTATTATCTGACATATTTCTGTGCAGAATATCAATTAATATAGGAATAAATGAATAACCCCCCTTAAAAACAACACATTAGTTGAAAATTTGTACATCTCCGGGTCTGTCCCCCCGGTTGCCGAACGCGGGCATGGGGACGCTTTGTTTGCCATGGAGCTACCCTAAGCTTGACTAAGCGGGTGAAAATTTGTTTTCGCCTATTGATTGTGCAAAATTTCAACTAATGCATTGGCATTGTGGATTTCCTCTCTGATCTGTGCAGAATTTCAAGTAATATGTGATTTCTATGCAGAATTTCACATACTAATTGAAATTCTGCACAGGTTACGTCCTATTACCCGGAATATCCACATATTACTTGAAATTCTGCACAAACCGGGGTGCTGACAAAAAGTTGGACACCCCTAGCACTCCGAAAGGAGATCCCGGAGTGCGAAAATTCACATAAAAATCAGTTAGGGTGGCAAACAAAACGTCCCCGTGCCATCTTGGTGGCATGGGGACGTTTTGTTTGCCACCTA
>CAYLVS010000034.1:0-4169 GCA_964387185.1 uncultured Oscillospiraceae bacterium
TTCTTGCGAGCACAAAGCTTCATACTTTCCAACTCCCAATCTCAAGCTCTAATTTGCGTCACAGTGAAATCCCCTTTCTAAAATCATGCCTGGAAATGCAGATAATCGGGATTCCTCGAAATTCCTTCTAACATGAGCAAAAAATCAAGTTGTACGAGAATTTCAGCGAAATCCGCCTCTGAGTGAGCAAAAAATCAGGTTGTACGCCTGTCTAAGAGGAAATGCCCCAAAAAATCAACGTACAACTGGATAATTTGCACAGGAGATGGACATCAGATGAGCAAATCTACGTACTACTTGAAAATTTGCATATATGGTACGCGGAAAAAGGCAATTAGGTGTGGTTAGAAAAAGAAAAGCATGGGAGCAAACCGCTCCATGCTTTTCTGCTGTTCCTGTCGCTGTTCTATTGTCGTTCTATCGTTCTGACGATGGATTAAATCAGATTTTTGTCTACATACTTTGTCAATCTGCCCAGGCAGTTGACATAGCAACCGAACTCGTTGTCGTACCAACCGAAAATCTTGGCATGGGTTACCGGCAGGTTCAGATCCTGGGATGTTTCTATGCCATAGGTTTGGAGCGTCTCAGCATCCAGAAACAGGAAGCCGGTCCTCGTATGGTTCTCATGGCCTTCGATCACGACAGCAGCTTCCCTGCCCATCAGATCCGTGGATACGTTCTGCTCTTCACTGTAAAAGAGCAGCCCTTTCTGTGCTCCTGCCGCTGCCTTGCGGTAGAGGTCGTTGATGAACCCTCGATTGATGACAGGATCTCCGCTACCATTTAACTCCGTGCGGAAGGTTAAATTCAGGGAGATCAGAGAAACTGTGCTGGTAGGCACCCGGATAGAGTCTGCCATAAAGCCCACTCTCTTGATTTCCGGCAATATTTCCTCCAAAGCAATGGCTGCACCCGTGGATGTGGGAATGATATTGTTGAAGACGGATCGGTTTCTGCGAAGATCCTTGCTCCCCGCTCCCGGAGGGGCGTCCAATATGTTTTGATTATTTGTGGCGGCATGAACCGTCGTCATAGAGGCTGTGATGATCCTTGCCGTCTCCTCCGTATCCAACAAGGGCTTCACCATGTGAGCAAGGCCTGTAGTGGTACAGCTTGCTGCGGAAAGAATGTGGTGCTTCATGGGATCGTAGGTGAAGTGGTTGACACCGTAGACGAGCATGGTGCTGTCTTCCGGCATCTTCTGAGAGGAATTACTAAGCTTAAAAGGAGCACTGGCTATGACCTTCTCTGCCCCGGCTTCCAGATGGCCCCGGAGACTTCCTTTGGGATGGTCCGCCGGCAGAGTCGGATCGAGGAACTTCCCGGTGCAATCTACCACCACTCGCACTCCTACTTTCGCCCAGTCGATTTCTCTTGGATTTCTGGCCTTCTTGAGGACTCTTACCGGTATGCCATCCATCAGGATGATGCAATCCGATTGATCCAAAACCTTAACATCGCAGCTCTTTCCCGAATACCCATAGAGAAAGCGGTCAAGAGTTCCGTATGTGGAATCCGTCGTCAGGTATTGCACGATGTCGTCTATTTTTTTCCCGATTTCCCGACCGGCATTGATGACAATACCATCGTAATGCTTCAGGTTGAGATGATTCCAGAGAGTCAATTTTCCAATCCGGCCGATTCCGTTAATTCCCAGTATTCTCTTGTTGGGTAAATGCATGTTCATTTTTGTTCCTCCTCATAAACCTTAATTTCTATTCACTCCGTTTGTATCTCATAATGCCCTTCGTAAACATTGCCGAGATTACCGTCGATGGAGATCTCGTCGCCTGGGCCAAATATGTGTCCGTTTATGATGCAGACCTTCTCATCTTCATCCACTCGGAGGCCTTTACAGTTGACAATACACACCTTTCCCAGCCCCGCGGCGGCTACCGCTGCATGGGATGTGGTTCCTCCCTTTCCTGTGA
This sequence comes from uncultured Oscillospiraceae bacterium, assembly GCA_964387185.1. Lineage (GTDB taxonomy): Bacteria > Bacillota > Clostridia > Peptostreptococcales > Anaerovoracaceae > UBA1426. The sequence goes on from CAYLVS010000034.1 coordinate 1,935, forward strand.
TCAATCCGTCACAATTGAAAATTAGCGGAATATCATCCGGAACGGTATCCGGTCTCACCAGGATTACTTTACTTGATGGATCCTTGCGCTTAAACACTTTGAGATCCTTCATATCGAAGGCCAGCACTCCGGAAAGAACGCCGCTACTGACTCCTATGCCCCGCCCGACCAACTTCATCTCATGACCCGGTTGCACAAAAGTGGTCGTCGATTTCTGCTTTTTAAATTTCTGATTTCGGGTCTGCAGAATGTACAGGTCTTCCCTCTGGTCCGATTCAAAGGTAAATTCAATCTCCTGATGGACAAATCCATGCTGCTCGATTAGTTGCTTCGCGTAATCGATTAACGCCTCATAGATGTGCGGAAATGCGGATTCCAGGGACAGGCTGCTGTCCATATAGTATCTCTTTCTTTGGTATTCCGTAATAGGGAGGGTGTTAACCAGGCCGGCCACCACATCCTCCCCCTGGCTGCACAGGGCAAAATCACCGTAGAGGTTGATTCCGGAATGGCCGTTAAAGGGGCTGTTCGTGAACACTACGCCGGTTCCGGAACTGGTGGAAAGGTTCCCCAGTGCCATGTGTTGAACCAGCACGGCAGTGCCCCATTCGTCGGCAATCTGCATGTGGTTGCGGTAATAGATGGCGCTCTTCGAGGACCAGGAGTCCAAAACGCTAATGATAGCATGCTTTAGCTGAAGGAAAGGATCCCTCTCAATCTCGATCCCTCGATCCTCCAGAAGCTGCTTATAGTCCTGAGCGATTTTTTTCATCTGCTCGTTGGTAAACTGAATCTTCAGCTCTACTCCCCAACGGTCCTTATTATCCAGCATGATTCGGTCAAAGTTGTCTCTTTCAATACCGTAAGCCATACCCCAGCTCTGGAGAAAACGGCGATAGCAATCCCAGGCTGTCCATCCAAAGCCTTTTTTCCTACTCAGTGTTTCCGCGATCTCATCGTTTATGCCTACGTTCAAAAACGTCTTCATCGCCCCCGGCATGGAAATGGATGAGCCGGACCGTACGGAGAAAAACAGCGGATTCGTCGGGTCCCCATATTTCTTTCCCGTCGCCTTTTCAATCTCCTTGATATTATTCCGGATCGAGCGATCAAATTCATGACTGATATGAGGATGTGAATGTATGGTCTCCTTGTGCCGGAAAACCTCCGTAGTCAACACGAATCCCGGAGGAACGGGGAAGCCGTAACCTATGAGCTTCTTGAGGAAAAATGCCTTCGCTCCCAAAAAGACCGGATTGTCCATCTCTTCCGATGTCCGGTTCAGCCGGCTGAAGGTGAAATCGGGATCATATGTCATCATGCTTTCAATAAAGGAGCGAGGATATGTATCCAGCATGCTTCGCAGATTTCCCAAAGTGTTTGTAATGAAGTTATCCAAATCCTGCACCAAAAAAGCAGTGGCAAGGTTTTCACGCAGGAACTTCTCCGATTCCATGTAGTAAAACTGTCTTTCCTCTATTTCAGTCTGCTTCTCAGGTATGGGAAAGACCTGGGGTATGATCCTCTTTAGCGAGTTTTGGTAGACATCAAAAAAGTATTCATTGATGATCTGCTTGATATCCTGGGCCATGAACTGAAATATGTTCATGTATTGATCTAAAGAAAAACTAGGGGAGGTCAGGCTATACTTCAGCATATCGAGGTGGGAATTGAACCCCTGGTTGTATATGCCATCCAACTCCAGTCCAATACGAAACAGCTCCAACACATCGAGGATGTGACGGAAGGTCTTCGCCGTTATATATTCAGGGTTGATTGTATGCAAAAGCTCCACCATGAGCTTGGAGGCATTTTTCTCCAGCCGGTAGGTCATGCCAAGGGCTTCAAATTTCGGTTCGATGTATTGTCCGTACATAGACGGAATGCCCGCTGCGATATGGCGCTTGTAATAAATGTTTTCCAGAGCCTCGCTCTGCTTGGGATCCAGTATGATCCCCTTTAATTGGTTCATGAACGCAAAGATTTGAAGAATGGCGTCCTTGGTTCTTCCCTTATCCAGGTTTGCTTGGAGTTGTGCAAGGTTTTCCTCGGAGCAAAGTCCACTGTTTTTTAGAACAGAGAGTACATCTTCGGATTCCAAAGAATATTTTTCAGTGAGCAGGGTATGAACCTGGAGAATATACAGAACCCTCTTTTTATCCCGTTTGTTTCCGCCGGATATTTTAGCAAGGGCGGCTTCGATGTCATCGATCTCTGCAGAAAGGAGTTCTGCTA
>CAYLVS010000034.1:4179-11462 GCA_964387185.1 uncultured Oscillospiraceae bacterium
CTACCGTAGTGCTCATACCGGCACAGAGCCCTATCATTATTTCATGAACATGGACAAACCACTCATTTTCCTGATTGATCCAGTCGTAGACGTCCTCAGGCACTAAGTCTTTCAACTGCTCTTTGTCTCCGTCAAACCAGTATTCAATGATCTTTCTGCTCAACAGGATATGTGTATTATTGCTTTCCGTATGCGTCTGTTTTCTGAGGAAATGAATGAGCCTGTCCTTGCGCATGGACAGCTCGTCGATAGCCGTAGAGATCTCCCGTAGTTTGCCTTCTGCGCCGATATCCCTGAAATAGACAGGAAATATCTTAGCCAACTGCTTCATCTCCCGGTATACAGGCCCGATATCCGCATTGAGAAGCTGGGTAACATCACGCTGGAATAAATCCGTGTCCGATATGAAAATGCCACCCAGTTTCAAATTGACGATTAGGGCAGCTAAAAGCTCCCTCATTTCAGAGGGGGCATATTCAATGAGCTCAAGCCATACCCGAATATTCTTGACGTGGTTTGTATTGACCCGGATCTGCCAGTCTTTGTTCAGCGTGACGGAACCGGGATGATGAAATCCCAGTTTTACCAAGCCTTTGATGAAATAAGCGATAATAGCTTGGTCCTCTGTATCGACAACTTCCCTTCCAAGGGTAATAATGCAGTCGAGGACGGTTCCTCCGTGTTCCGTATTCAGTTCTTTAAACTGTTCCATAATCGTGTCAAGGAAACCTGTAACGTCATCTTCATCCAGTTCCTTGAAAACGCTGCGCAGGTTTCGGTTCATATCGTAGAGCAGATGGTCGCTCAAATGAGACATGCCCGGCAGCCCCAGCAGATAGTAGATATAGTAGATGGTCTCTAAAAAGGAATCGAACCGCTCGGTGAAGCTGCGGAAATAATTTGATATGTCGTTGTAAAACATCAGGTCGCCGACTTTTTTCCAATCGTCTGCCTGGGCAAGATTCTCTCGAAGCTTATCAAAGAAAGGCTTTCCGATCTCATTCATGGTGGTGGCATCCATCTGATGAAACAGATGTCTTCTCGTGTGAAACCATTCATCTGCTTTGGAGGTTGATTCCCAGTATTCAATGCAACGCTGCAACAAATCCGCTGTCAGCTCTGTCAAAGCCACAGTAAAAGCGGGGAGCTGCGCAATCTTATTCAGATAGGTCTTAAAATAGCCTGAGTTTCGAATATAAAGGAGCTCGTGCTCCGTAATGGTGGCACGGATTAAACCGATGCACCGCTGAATGATCGTTTCCGGGAAGTCATCCAGATTGGCCAGACGATCCATAAATTTAATCAACGTTTTTATGAGCAGCTCTCTGGCGTCGTCGTCCATTTCGGAACTAAAAAGTCCCTTAAAGATCTCTACCAAAACCGAAAGAGCCCGCTGGGGATCCTCTGCGGAGTTATAAAACCACAGGTCAGTAAGGCAGATGTTATGAAGGGCTTCAATGACGTATTGATCGTTTCTGTACTTGTGATTCAACTCCGTTATGAACTCGCGGGTACGCTTGTTAATCCCCCACTTGGAGCCGGAGAGATCCATAAACCATTGCTGTTCTTCAGGGATTTCGATTTCTGTGTCCCGTGTTCGTGCAAGGTTTGCCTCTAATGCTTTTGATGAAAAGGCTTCCGCCATTTTGTTCTCCTGTCGGTTTGCGAATTAATCTATATTTATTATACCATAATTGTGAAGCAATTTTGGTATAATCAGCCATCTGCGATTTCGACTATTCGTCTGTCGAAATAATCGCAGGGCACTCAATGTATGATATCCACACCCATTGGTTTTGTGGATATTATACCACAACAGCAGAATAAATCCACGGGATCATGCCCAGCGGAGGCAAAGTTACATATCAACGCCCTGAATCTCTTACGAATTGTCCTGCGCCGCAATATAGCGGTACATACCCAGCGCCAGGGAATTTCCTGTGCTTTCCGCGCGTCTTAACAGCTGTGCGAAAATGTTTATATTTCTATCATAATCACCGATTAAAAATGTGGTTGACTCTTCAATCGTATCCTGTATCAAAGTATTTATAACGTTTTGCAGCTCCGTCTCATCCCAGAAAGGATTCAGTTTCGCTAATAGTGATGCCGTTTCTTTTGCATTTTCATACAAAAGCCTGGTTGCTTCGTTGGCAACTTCCTTATCTCCCTCTATTTGCGCAGAGATCAGCGATGTCATCAGATCGATATGCGTATAAAACAATTGAACAACTTCGTCTGCCGCCTCCTGTCCAAACACATATGCCAACATGTCGCCAAACTCACTCACGGCTCGATCCAGCCGTTCCAGTAATATATCGGCATTACCCGCACCGGAGTATCTGCTGATTAAGTAAGCTCTGGTCCAGCCGACCAATTCGTACACATACATTCTTATCTCATGAATGGCATCTACCTGGCCTCTCGTCATGCAGCGCAACATAATGGGCATTTCTGCACGCCGCTCCCGGCTTAGTCCTTCGCATTCCAGGCATTCCACACAAAGTGGGTCAAAGGTCAGAAATTGAAAGATTCCCGTTGTATAATAATCAGCAATCTGTTCTGTAAGATCGATGAGCTCATCATACGCTTCCACATCTCTGCTGTAATCTCCCGTCGCAAACGAGTTGGCCATTTGTATAGTTGCGTCCAAATAAGCGTTAAACAATTCCCTCCATGTCGTTTCATCCCAGAAAGGATTGTATTCTGCAAGCAGATGGGCTCTCTCTGCTGCGTTATTATACAGGCGTTCCAGGTTTCTTTCTACCCCCGCCAGATCCCCATCTAATTGTGCATCCACCAGCTCCCGCAGCGCTATAGTGTTCTCGGTCAGCAGCCATGTAAAAGTCTCGGAAAACTGTTCTCCAAAAATTAATTGTGTCATTCCTCCGTAGCTGGAAAATTCATTGTAGAGCCGAGAAAACAGCACTTCTTTTGTGCCGATACCCAAATATCTGCTGATCAGGTACGCTCTGATCCACGTCGTCATGGTCCTCCAGGTATGTCTTGAACTGTTAATAAAATTCATTTGTCCAAATGTAATGCATTGCTCATTGAAACCGCCTTCTATCGCCATAGCTCACACCATCTCCTTTTTATGATACTATAGGATATTTCAAATGAGGCTTTTTGGTACCTGCGGTACGGGGTGGCACGGGTGGCACGGGGACGTTTTGTTTGCCACCCAGTAATGATGGCAGGGGGACGTTTTGATGGCAGGGGGACGTTTTGTTTGCCACCCAGTAATGACTAGTAGTTCTTTTCTCAATTTTGTTCGAAATTTGTGAACTATTATAGCAACTGAAGTGACCTTCAAACAATGATTATAGTTCTCATTCAATAGATTTTGGGGGGAATGAACTACATCTCCTCTGATTGTAGTTCTCTTACTTGATCTTGCTCCGGATTTGTGAACTATAATGGCTACCGAAGTGCCTCTAGATGGGCGATTATAGTTCACTTCTTCCTTCAATTTTGGATTTGTGTACTATAATAGCGGCTGATATACCCCTCAACGAAGTTCTGAATGTCGTGTATGTGAAAACCGGATATCTTGGGACATTTTCTTGGACTGGTTAATAACCAACAAGCCCACAGCCTCATTATGCGCACATAACTGAAAATACTGCTTAAGTAGCAGGAGTCAGGTTTAAAGCAATCGGTGGCAAACGAAACGTCCCCCTGCCACTCGGTTTTTATGGTATTGTTATTGTAAATGCACTCTGTGTCGAGAGAGTGAAGGAGAAAGCACCTAGAGCTAATAAAAGGAGGATACTGAAGTGGAAGTGAATGAATTGATAAAAGACCCGGGAATATGGGCAGGCCAGAACAAACCAGGACTGACAATAGAGGAGGCTGATATTGTGGTTTTTTCCATACCCTATGACGGAGGTGTCAGCTTCCGTGCCGGGGCAAAAGATGGGCCCAAAGCATTGCGGGAAATCACCTACACGATTGCTCCCACGACAGAGACCTTTGAAAGCTTTGAAGGAATCAGTGTTGTAGATCTGGGAGATGTGCCCGGTAAAAGCAGAGATGAACTTTTCGCAAGTGCAGAGAAAGTTACATATGATTCAGTAAAGGCCGGAAAGTTCTTTGTCATGATCGGGGGAGATCATTCGGTGACAATTCCTGTGCACAGGGGAATCGACAGTGCTTTAGATGAGCCTTTTGGAATCATTCATATTGATGCACATTTTGATCTTTGCCACGAAATAAACGGTGATACTCTTTCCCATGGTTCAACGGAAAGAAGAGCGCTCCAATTGAAGAATATTTCCGGAGCAGAGAGTCTGTTCTTTCTTGGAATAAGATCCGTAGAGACTCAGGAATTGGCGTTTATCAGAGAGAATGACCTCAATTGTTTAAGTGCAAAGGATGTGTCGGAAATTGGCATTGAGGCTGTTATCTCCAAGGTTAAAGATCAATTTGAGGGTTACAAGAACATCTATATTACCTTGGACATTGACTGCCTGGATCCAGCCTATGCACCGGGAACCGGCACTCCTCAGTTTGGGGGCCTTACGCCGAGGGAGCTGCTGACATTGCTTAGAGGCTTGTTTGATCTTCCGATCATAGGCATGGATATTGTGGAAATTGCACCGAAATTGGACAACTCTCTAGTAGCGGTTTTCGCTGCTCGTAAAATTATTACGGAGTGCTGGGGCCATTATTTGAGAAAACAAGGGAAATTAAAGTAAGCGATATATTCCAATTTATTGAAATTTAGTTCGGATTGTACTATAATTAAAAGATATTCCAAAGCCTGCTGACGGAAGGCATAAAAAGCAGCAATAGCTGCGCGTTTTTGTATGGGGGTGGCCAGATGGCGAGTAGACATCCGCAAAAGATATTACATATAAAGTTGGACGAACGAAGTCTGTCCATCCTTGTCATTTCGTTGTTTTCAGCTTGGATGCTGGCCTTTCTTTTTGAAGGTCAGATCTTCTATTCCTTTGCCGATGCTTATAAAATCGACCCTGCAGTTATGGTTTTCGGCGGAGTCGCGGCTATTTTTGCAGGGCTGCTGCTGTGTGGGTTTTTTATTAGAACAAAGAAAGCTGCAAAACGGCTGTTTCTTTGTTCTTATCTCATTTTCATCGTCGTCTCCGTATTTTTTTTCTTCCCACCATCCGTATTCTGGACGGCAGGACTCATTGCGGGCTCGTTTCTTGCCGGAGGCTGCACCGCGTCCTGGGCATTTTACCTGAAAAGCGGCACGCCAAAAAACGAGCGAATCAAAACCGTCGCCGATATGCTGATCTTATCCAATGTTTAACATCCATGTCATATATTAGCTCAGTCGTGGCTTTCTAAACCGCTCCCACTAATTGGAATCGACGGACCGAGGAATTTCGGCGGGGGTTTAATCAACATCATAGCAAAGTCTTTATTGCGTGCCAAAATCTCACGGAATTCCCTGTATCGATGCCCCGCGTATATTCTGGGTTCGGATACAACACCATAGGCTTCCAGCCCTAATTCTCTGGAATTGTACAAGGCGCGATACAGATGATATTTCTGGCTCACTATAATAGCCGTATTTACATCAAAAATAGATACGGCCCGGTACACGGACTCATAGGTAGAAAAGCCCGCATGATCCATAAATATATCCTCAGGAGGAACACCTGCTGCTAAGGCGTATTCTTTCATGGCATTGACTTCGTCGTAATGCTCCTGGCCGTTGTCGCCGCTCAATAAAAGCTTCGGGGCAACCCCGTTTTTATAAAGGAATATTCCTTGATCAAGGCGGTCCTGAAGCATGTGGTTAGGCGTTCCGTCAGGCTTCAACCCGGCGCCAGGTATAAGAATACAGTCAGCACCTATATCAGAGGTTTCCTCCGTGCTGATTATATAATCAGAAGAAACTTCTACGACATATGCATTGATAAGGAAAGGTGTAGATGCCAAAACAATAAAGATTACCAGTATTATTACGCATTTATAATTCTTCTTATTTCTCTTCATGTAGTCACCTTCTAACCTACATTATGACATACTTTGCTGTAAGTAATAAGTGATAATTTCACATTAAAAATAAACCCCGTAATCCGCTGTATTAAGATATCATTGGATTTTTAGTTGAGGATTTGAACTGTCATCGCTGAAGGATATACCTTAATCTCGATTATAAAAGCAACGCCTTTTTGGGGCATACATCAATGCAATTAAGGCAAAGAATACACTCCGTTCCGTTCATGCGTTTCCTAGAATTAACCGTCATATCCACATCCATGGGGCATACCTTTTTACACCTTCCGCAGGAAATACATTTTTCCTTATCAATTTTAACCCTAAGCAGTGAAAAAAAGCTTGCGGGTTTTAAGAAAATAGTTATAGGGCAAATATATTTACAAAAAGCCCGATTATCTTTAATTACAAATGCGAGCACTATACCGACACTGTAGTAGAGCACATTTCCAATTACAAAGCTCCAAAACATGATCCTTGGTATATCGGCAACATGCAGTAAAAGCAATGTGATAATAAATAATAATGATGCAATAAACATAATATATCGGATATAACCAATGCGTTTTCTTGGCTGTTGGGCTGTCTTATATGGCAGCAAGTCGAGCACCATGGCTGTCCAGCAAGCATATCCGCACCAACCACGGCCAAATAATAGAGGCCCAAATATTTTTGCAACAGCATAATGGATTACTGCTGCTTCAAAAACCCCCAAAAACAAATAATACCAGAAGCCTTCAATTTGCATGTTTTCATTAGACAATACACCAAGATACACAAGCATATAAAGGCCAACGGCAAGTTGTATAATGTTGCGGGCATATTTTATCTTTTTGATGTAAAAGGCAATGCCAACAGCAAGGCAAATCCCTATATAAGAAAAATTGAAAAGATAAAATATATTATCAAGTGTAAGCCACAATATGATGGCAATTGCTTCGAACAAAAGCAACATTGCAAGCGGTGCTATGTATTTTCTCATCTTTGTATCCCTTCTATGCTATATAGATAATCCTTATTCCACTTTATCACAGAAAAAAGCAAAAAGCCCTGTATGAGTTTGAATCCTCATACATGACTTTTTCTGCCAGCTCCGCACGTGAGGGACTTCGCATCCCCTCCGTGTCTGCCGTCCTGCGGCTTCCTGAGAAGCCTTGGACCGTGTCGCTGAAAATCATCCACGATGGTTTTCTTAACGCTCCACGCCCTTTCGGGTTCAAGCCCCTCCGTGCGCACACAAAAAAGCACCTTTCGGTGCTTTTTTTGTGTCGTTAGTACAAAATAGATGCAGGCCAAAAGCATTGTTAATAATC
>CAYLVS010000035.1:0-11200 GCA_964387185.1 uncultured Oscillospiraceae bacterium
ATCGATGGCCTCATAGATGTCTTGCTGGAACAGGGGTGAGAAGTCCTGGAATTCTTCCAGAGTCATATCATCCAGATTCTTTCCCTGCTTGATGCAGTAGAGCACCATCTTTCCGATGATCTCGTGGCAATCTCGGAATGGAAGGCCTTTCTTCACCAGATAATCGGCCGCGTCCGTTGCGTTCATAAAGCCGTCTTTTGCTGCCTGCTCCATGCGATGGCCTTTGACCTCCATAGTCTTAATTACGTCGATAAAGATGGAAAGGCAGTCCTTCAAGGTGTCGCCCGCATCGAAGAGGGGAGGTTTATCCTCCTGCATATCCTTGTTATAAGCTAGAGGCAACCCCTTCATGATGGTGAGCAGGCTGAAGAGGTCTCCGTACACCCGGCCTGTCTTTCCCCGGATCAATTCTACCATATCCGGATTCTTCTTCTGGGGCATGATGCTGCTACCGGTACTGAATGCGTCATCCATTTCGATAAAAGCAAATTCCGTAGAATTCCACAGAATCAATTCCTCACAGAAGCGGGAAAGATGCATCATGGTCATGGCACAGCAACCGATGAATTCGATGGCGAAATCCCTGTCGCTGACTGCATCCATAGTGTTCTCGCAAATGCCCGAGAATCCAAGCGTCTCCGCAACAAAATAGCGGTCAATTGGATAAGTGGTTCCGGCCAAAGCTCCGGAGCCTAAAGGTAGCCGGTCGGTTCGCTTCAGACAGTCGTTGAAACGATCATAGTCTCTCTTGAACATCTCTGCGTAGGCGCCTAAATGCAAGGCCAGGGTAACGGGCTGCGCTCGTTGCAGATGGGTATAGCCGGGCATTACCGTCTCCTTGTGTTCTTTGGCTAAATCCATCAGGGTATCAATCAAGGCTTCCAACAGGCTCTGGACCTTGCCGATTTCTTCTTTTTGATACAGACGCAGGTCGGTGGCGACCTGGTCGTTCCGGCTCCTTGCGGTGTGCAGTCTCTTTCCCGCGGCGCCGATGCGCTCTGTGAGCAGGGTTTCGATATTCATGTGAATGTCTTCCTGCTCCACGGAAAACTCTACTTTACCATCTTCAATGTCCTGAAGTATAGAACGAAGAGAAAGCCGAATTTCTTCGGCCTCTTCTATCGGTATAATTCCTTGCTTTCCCAGCATCAAAGCGTGGGCTAAGCTTCCGGAAATATCCTGTTTATAAAGTCTTTGGTCCGTCTCGATTGAGGCGTTGAATGCTTCAGCGGATGAATTCGCCGCCTTTGAGAACCTTCCTTTCCAAAGTTTCATGTTCGTCAGTTCCTCCCTGTAAATTCTTCATTTGAATTGCTCTGATCTTTAAGGGTAGAGCAAACAAATTGATAAAGCCTTCCGAATCTTTATGGTCGTATACCTCATCTTTGCTGAAAGTGGCAAATTCCTCACTGTACAGAGAATACTTGGATTTAGAGGCAACGGGTATGCTGTTCCCTTTATACAGTTTAACTTTTACGGTGCCCGTAAGCAAGCTTTGAGTAGAATCTACAAATGCATCGATAGCCTCTCTAAGAGGTGTAAACCACAGCCCGTCATAGACCAACTGGGAATATTTTTGGGCAACGATGTTCTTATAAGCCATAGTATCGCGATCCAACACCAGTTTCTCCAGAGCAGAATGAGCTGTATACAGAACTGTTCCACCGGGAGTCTCATAAACACCTCTGGATTTCATGCCCACTAAGCGGTTTTCGACAATATCAATGGTGCCGACGCCGTTATCGCCGGCCATTTTGTTGAGGGTGGTTAGGAGCTCAATGGGACCTAACTGCTCTCCATTAATAGCAACAGGAATGCCTTTTTCGAAGCTAATTTCAACATAGTTTGGTTCGTCGGGCGCACTCTCGGGAGTTACGCTCATCTTCAGGATGTTGTCCTTGTGCTGATTCCAGGGATTTTCCAGATTGCCGCCTTCATGGCTTATATGCCAGATGTTCTGGTCTCTGCTGTAGATATCTTCCTCTGTCTGATCGATGGAGATATTGTGTTCCTTGGCGTAAGCGATGCAATCCTCTCTGGACTCTAAATCCCAAATCCTCCAGGGAGCGATAATCTTGATGGCAGGGTTTAATGCCTTGATGGTGGTTTCAAAACGAACCTGGTCATTTCCTTTTCCCGTGCAGCCGTGTGCAATGTAATATGCACCCTCAGCCTCTGCCACTTCAACTAATTTCTTCGCCATCAAGGGCCTGGCCATGGCTGTTCCTAGAAGGTAATCGCGTTCATATATGGCACCGGCCTTCAGAGTTGGCCATATGTAATCGGTTATGAACTCCTCTTTGATATCGAGGACATAGGCTTTCAACGCCCCTGTGTCATAGGCCTTTTTCTCAATGGCTGCAAAGTCATCGTCTTGACCGGCGTTGCAGCAAACTGCGATCACATCATAATCATAATGATCCTTCAACCAGGTCATAATAACGGAAGTATCTAGACCCCCCGAATACGCAAGAACAACTTTTTCCTTTTCCATGTCTGTTTCCTCCAGTTCATTTAATGATTCACAGTTGCTATTAGTGCCGGACGTAAGTCGCATAAAAGCAACTGTTAAATATGAGATTATGAAATGAATTATAGCACCGGGTAAAGAGGTTTGCAATAGTTTTTTTAATAATTATGCAGAATAAATTATAAATATGCATTTCTATGAGAACTACAATAATCGATGGAAGGCACTTTGGCCGCTCTAGTTCTTTTTTTCTACAATCAATTAAATGTGAACTATAATTACCGCGCGAAGGGCCTCGCAACTGCCAAAATAGTTCACAAATTCAAGATAGGATGAAAAAAGTGAACTACCACCAGAGAATATGTAGTTCATTATTATTAGTAACCAATCAAATGTAAACTATAACCATGATCTGAAGGGCACTGCGGTTGCCAAAATAGTTCACAAATTCAAGATAGGATGAAAAAAGTGAACTACCACCAGAGAATATGTAGTTCATTATTATTAGTAACCAATCAAATGTAAACTATAACCATGATCTGAAGGGCACTGTGGTTGCCAAAATAGTTCATAAATCCAAAATGAGATGAAGAAAAGAACTAGAATCTTATATATGAATCGAGGCTTTTAGAAATTCAGTTAATTTTAACCGAAACCGTTTCATTGATGTGCATGGCCCTGCTTCCTTTACAATGACTGGAAAAACAGCTATACTATTAGGGAATAACCTAATAGCATTCATATTATATTTGGTGTCAGACACCTTTTACAAATTCAATGACAAATATGGAGGCATTGGCTTGAATATTGACTTGATTTATAGGGTATTATTGGAGGAGATGGATTCTCGGCAGCTTATAAAAGAGGCTCCAATGCATGAGTACACCTCTTTTAAGGCGGGTGGAAAAGCCGCACTCATGGTCATTCCGCAAGACATCGTTCAATTGCAATTCGCCATGAATGTGATTGCAGAAGAAAAGGTCCCCTACTTCATTATGGGGAACGGCACAAACCTGCTGGTGCGGGACAGGGGCTATTCCGGCACTATCGTTAAGATCGGCAGCGCACTTAGTCGCATTCAGGTGAACGGGAGCACGATAGAAGCTGAGGCTGGCGCCTTATTGAAAGACGTGGCCGAGAAGGCTTTGCAAATGGGCTTGACCGGCTTCGAATTCGCATCCGGCATTCCCGGGAGCATAGGCGGTGCAGCCTTTATGAATGCGGGAGCGTATGACGGCGAAATGAAGCAGGTCGTTGAAAAAATAAAAGTTCTTACGAAAGACGGCAGCAGGATTTATTCCTTGACAGCTGAAGAGATGGTGTACGGCTATCGCAAGAGCATCTTAATGGAAAAAAACGAGATTGTCCTGTCTGCCACTGTCAGACTGACTGCCGGCGACAGAGACCAAATCGCTTTGAAAATGGAAGACTTGAACACCAGGCGCAGACAGAAACAGCCTCAGAACTATCCCAGTGCAGGCAGCTTTTTCAAACGCCCGCCGGGAAACTATGCAGGAACCCTGATTCAGGCATCGGGGTTGAAAGGGACTTCCGTCGGGGGAGCAATGGTGTCTGAGCTCCATGCAGGCTTTATCGTAAACACCGGAGGAGCTACTGCCTCCGACATTGTAGCTCTGATGAAGCTGGTGCAGGATCGGGTCTTTGCAGATGCCGGTGTCCGCCTGGAGCCGGAAATACGGATTATCGGAGAAGAGTGAGGAATTGGATTAATGGCCAGATACGAGAGTGACATGAAGCGATACAGGATGATTTATGACATCCATACTCATACCACCTTTTCTCATGGAAAAGGCTCCATTGAAGACAATGTTAAGGTAGCACTGACAAAGGGACTCTCCGTCATAGGCATCGCAGACCACGGCCCCGGCCATCTGACCTACGGCGTCAAGAGGAAGGACCTGCCAGTGATGAGGGCAGAGATACAGCGCTTGCGGCCTCTTTATCCTGACATTGAGATCCTCCTTGGAGTAGAGGCAAATATAATAAATCCTTCGGGGATATTGGATATTACTGAAGAGGAAGCAAAGGGCCTGGATTACGTCCTCGCAGGATACCATTACGGCATCCTGGGAGAACAGCCACTGTCCGCGGCTATGATCCATTTAGTGAACTGGGTAACCAGTAAATCCGGCAAGGGCAGCGGAGACTCCTCTCGGAAAAGGAAAAACACGGAGCTCATTATCAAAGCTCTCCATAAAAACCGGATAAAGGTCCTGACTCATCCGGGAGATAAAGGTCCCTTCGACCTGATTTCTATTGCAAAAGCTTGTGAGGAGACAGGGACCATGATGGAGATCAGCACTTGGCACGAAGCTCCGGTTACAGAGGAGCTAAAGAAATTGGCAAAAACCCAGGTGAGATTTATTATCAGCAGTGATGCCCATTCTCCACAGAGGGTAGGCACTTACGTTCCCGGTTTGAAAAGAGCTTTGGAAGCGGGAGTGGACCCGGCTCGCATAGACAACCTGGAGGAGGTTTAAAATGGAATTCATCATCGTTACCGGCTTGTCGGGATCCGGCAAGAGCCAGGCAATGAACTGCATGGAGGACTTGGGGTATTACTGTATCGACAATTTGCCGCCTGCTCTGATCAAGAATTTCATCGATCTGACGATACAGGACAAGATGAAGATCGAAAAAGCAGCCTTCGGCATTGATATCAGGGGTGGTGAGTTCTTCGATGATCTAAAAAAAGGATTAGAAGAATTGAAAGAAGCAGGAATGCGATTCAAGGTCCTTTTTCTCGAGGCCTCTGACGAAGTCCTCATTCGTAGATATAAAGAGACACGCCGGGTTCATCCCTTGGCCGCAGATGGCAGTATCCCCGACGGAATCGCGCGAGAACGAGAAAAACTGATGGACATCCGCAAGGTGGCGGACTACATCGTGGATACTTCAATGATGAAGGTGGCGCAATTCCATGAAGAGCTACGAAACATCCTGTCCAACGACGAAGCAACGGGGTTTACCATCACCATTCAATCCTTTGGATATAAGCACGGGATTCCACTGGATGCGGATATGGTGTTTGACCTGAGATTCATTCCAAATCCCTATTACCTGCCCAGCCTGCGAAACCTTACCGGCAACAGCCAGAAAGTTAGGGACTATGTAATGAAGGCCCCACAAGCCCGGAGCTTCGTTGATAAGGCTTACGCCATGATTGAAGAGCTGATTCCTTTCTATATAAAAGAAGGAAAAGCACACTTGGTACTGGCATTTGGCTGCACAGGGGGGCAACACCGATCCGTAGCAATGGCTAATTTATTTACAGAGATGTTCCAGGAAGCGGGGGGGAGGATATTGACCATTCATAGAGACCTATAATATAATAAAAACATAAAGGAAGGCTGGAGGACTTTCCTTGGATGTTTTTATTGTATCGTTATGTAGCAAGCCGGAAACTGCTTGCGCTGATGATATAATCAAAGAACAGTTATCACGCTAAGAAAAAAAGGAGTCACTCACATGGAAAAATTAATTATTGCCGCATGTATATGTGGTGCAGAGGTTACGAAGGAGCACAATCCTGCAGTACCATACACCATTGAAGAAATCGTAAGAGAGGCCAAATCCGCTTATGATGCAGGAGCTTCCCTCATTCACCTTCACGTACGCTGGGACGACGGTACCCCGACTCAGGATACAGCCAGATTCCAGGAAGCGATAGATGGAATCAAAGCTGTTTGCCCGGATGTCATCATTCAACCCTCCACAGGTGGAGCTGTAGGAATGACGGACTTGGAACGCCTGGCTTCAACAGATGTAGTTCCGACTCCGGAAATGGCTACTCTTGACTGCGGTACGTTGAACTTCGGTGGGGATGAAATCTTTATCAACACAGATAATACCATCATGAACTTTGCAAAGATCATGAAGGAAAAAGGCATCAAGCCGGAAATAGAAGTCTTTGACAAGGGCATGATCGATATCGCATTGAAGATAGACCGCAAGGGTCTTCTGGTTCATCCCCTTCATTTTGACTTCGTTCTGGGCGTGCAAATGACCGCAACATTGAGAGATCTGGCCTTCATGGTGGATAGCATCCCCCATGGATCCACCTGGACCGCCTGTGGAATCGGCAGATACAATTACGATATGGCAGCAGGTGCCATCATCATGGGCGGGCATGTAAGGATTGGTTTTGAAGACAGCCTCTATCTGGAAAAAGGCGTCCTGGCTAAGAGCAACGGCGAAATGGTTGAAAAGGTAGTTCGCCTTGCTAAGTTCTTCGGCAGAGAGATTGCAACACCGGATGAGGCCAGAAAGATTCTGAGCATACCGGCAAAATAAGTTTGCGGGGACCTGCGGCGACAGAGAAGCGCGGGTCCCTTTTTGATACAGGGGGACGTTCCTTATTTGTCACATTCATGATAGCACAAGGAATGTGACAAATAAGGAACGTCCCCATTGTCACAGGAGAATAAGAATGTCCTTTTCTGCAGATGTTAAAAATGAAATAGCCCGCTCCCCGGAAGAAAAAAAGTGTTGTATGCTAGCGGAGATTGCCGGCTTTATTCGCATGTGCGGCTCTGTAAAACTGTCCGGGGGGGGCAAGCTGGACCTGCGAATCACAACAGAAAATCCCGCACTTGCCAGGCTGTTTCTTTTGAGGATCAAGAACTATTTCGGCGTAGGTGCCAATCTCCAAATACGGCAGCGCAACTTGCTAAAGAAAGGCCATACTTACGAGCTGACTATCGGTGCGGAGGACAATGCGGAGCAGATCCTGAGAGAGACGGGGATACTACGGGTGAGGGAAGGCTCCAACTACTTGCCGGAAGATATTTCTTCGGACCTCACCAAAACAAGGTGTTGCAAGAGAGCTTACTTGCGGGGGACTTTTCTGGGTGCCGGTACCATAAGCCATCCGGATAAAAGTTACCATATGGAGATCGTATGCAGCAGTGAGATCCTGGCAAACGACCTGAAGCGACTGATCAACAGCTTTGGATTCCGGTCCAAGGTGACAGCCAGGAAGAACAATTTTGTGGTCTACTTGAAGGAAAGCGAGCAAATCAGCGATTTCCTGGCGCTGCTTGGTGCAAACAATCAAGTTATGGAATTCGAAAATGTGCGAATTGTCAAGGAGCTTCGCAACAAAACCAACCGCATCGTCAATTGTGAAAGCGCCAATATGGACAAGACCATTGATACCGCCGCAAGGCAGATTGAAGCCATCCGGGTCATCGGAGCAAAAGGAGGGTTTGCCGATTTACCTGAGAAGTTGAGGGAAATCGCTTTGCTCAGGTTGGAAAACCCGGAAAGTTCGCTGACAGAGCTGGGGGAGATGCTGGAGCCTCCCCTTCAGAAATCCGGCGTAAACCATAGATTCCGAAAGATTGAAAAAATAGCAGAAACACTCCGATAGGAAGGAGGGCAAAAATGTCTATTATGGCTGCCTATATCGTTCCACATCCGCCATTGATTGTGCCGGAAGTGGGAAAAGGCCAGGAAAAGAAAATTCAGAGAACCATTGACTCCTATCACCGAATTGCCAGGGAAATAGGAGAAATCAAGCCGGAAACCGTGGTGGTAATTACACCGCATTCCGTCATGTATCAGGATTACATCCACGTATCCCCCGGAGACAGCGCCAGTGGAGATCTGCGCAAATTCGGCGACGAAAAGACTCGTATCCAAGTAAACTATGACAGTGAACTGGTGAGCCTGATCGAGGAACTGGCCGGGGAGGGAGGACTTGCTGCCGGTGCTCTGGGAGAGCGGGATAAAAAACTGGATCATGGAACTCTGGTTCCACTCTTTTTCATCGATCAATATCTGCAGGATTATCGCGTAGTGCGCGTTTCCATTTCAGGGCTTACACCAAGGGAGCATTATCGCTTCGGCAAATGCCTTCAGGCCGCTGTAGAAAGGCTATCCCGCAGGACCGTTATCGTAGCCAGTGGGGACCTCTCCCATCGGCTGAAAGAAGAGGGGCCGTACAGCTATGCAGAGGAAGGGCCTGCCTTTGACCAACAGGTGACGGAGGCGATGGTAGCAGGAGACTTCCTGACCTTCATGCAGTTTGAAGAAGGCTTCTGCGAAGCCGCCGGAGAGTGCGGGCTACGGGCCTTCATTATAATGGCCGGAACCTTAGATGGCAGGTCGGTGGATTCGGAATTGCTGTCCTATGAGGGACCTTTTGGCGTGGGTTACGCCGTTGCCGCATTTTACCCAAAAAAAAGCGAGGATTCCCGTCAGATAGACGTGCTTTACGAAGAGGAAGAGAAAGAGGAGAGGGAACGGATCCGCGCGGAAGAGGATGAGCTGGTCAGCCTCGCTCGGCTTTCTCTCGAATCCTATGTGCGAGGCCGAAAATATATCGAACGCCCCCCGGGGCTTTCAAAGGAACTCACGAAGAACAAGGCGGGAGTTTTTGTTTCCTTGAAAAAGGAAGGTAGGCTGAGAGGCTGCATCGGCACCATAAGCCCGGTGGAGGATAACGTCGCCGAAGAGATCATTCGCAACGCAGTGAGCGCCGGCACAGGAGATCCGCGGTTTGATCCGGTGTCGGAGGACGAGCTGTCTGAGCTGATATACAGCGTGGATGTTTTGGGAGAACCGGAGCCGATTCAATCCATGGAAGAATTGGATGTGGTCCGTTATGGCGTAATCGTCTCCAAGGGAAGAAAGCGGGGACTGCTTCTCCCCAATCTGGAGGGCGTTACCACTCCGGAACAGCAGGTGGAGATTGCCTTGAAGAAGGCGGGTATTTCCCCCCATGATGATTACCAGATGGAGCGGTTTGAGGTGGTGCGTCATAAATGAGTGAAGGTGTTCTCTGTACCGTCTGCCCCCGAGGCTGTGTAATCCGGGAGGGTCATAGAGGTTTTTGCGGAGCCAGAACCAATCGTGACGGTGAAATCATAGCGGAAAACTATGGAAAGATCACCTCCATAGCACTTGATCCCATAGAGAAGAAGCCTTTGAGACGGTTTCGCCCTGGGAGCTTTGTACTATCCGTAGGCAGCTATGGCTGCAATCTTCGCTGCTCTTTTTGCCAGAATTATAGAATATCTATGGAGCATAACCCTTCCGGATGTATAGAGACTAGCCCAGAAAACCTCGTAGATAAAGCACTGAAACTGGTTCCTGAAGGGAATGTAGGCATCGCCTACACCTATAATGAGCCCTTGATCGGCTATGAGTTTGTCAGAGATTGCGCAGCGCTGGCCCGGGAGAAGGGGCTTGCCAATGTAGTGGTGACAAATGGCTATATCCATGAGAAGCCTCTTGAGGAACTGCTGCCCCTGATTGATGCATTCAATATCGACTTAAAAAGTTTTTCCCCGGCGTTTTATAAGGAGATTGGCGGGGACCTTGAAGTGGTTAAGGACTCCATCCGGCTTGCCGCAAGTCAGAGCCATGTAGAAGTGACGACTCTGATCATTGGCGGGGAGAACGACAGTCAAGAGGAAATGAGAGCGCTATCGAAGTGGCTGGCATCCGTGGATCCGGAAATCCCCCTGCACATCTCCCGTTTCTTCCCCGCATATAAGATGTCAGATCGAAGCCCCACTCCGTCGGACAAGATCTTAAAGCTGACCTCCATTGCAAGGGAGTGGCTGCGGTACGTTTATTCTGGCAACCTGTGACAGGTAAGATAAGAGATTGCTTGAGATGGTTCCATGAAAATGCCCTCAATAGGTGTACGAGTACGGAGGATAGTTCACAAATCAAAAATTATGAATAGGAATGAACTATATGAAGCTTTTGACAGGGTCAAAAGCACCCTTTTAGGGGAGAAATAGTTTACAAAAAAAGAGAAGTCTAAAAATATGAACTATAAATTCCTAAAACATAGGTGATATTTCAAAGATTTTGAAAAAAGAGAACTATAATAGAGATTTAAGAATGCTTCATGGATAAATAATAGTTCACAAAAGTAAAGGAATTCTAATTTGTGTACTATATCTCTTAGGGACAGAGATATTTTATTGGATTAATTTGGCAATTCGGTATCGAGACAAGATTATAAGATGTCCATCTGAGGTTGTTATTCATCAATAAGGGTATCATTACAAAAGATGAAGGGATCGTATTAATAAATTACAAGGACTTCGAGCGGATGATGCAGGCGGTTCCTGTTCTATTGTCAATGGTAAATGGAAATGTGATTAGTCATGAACATTGCTGGGATTTGAGTTTAGTGCGGACAGGTTAGAAGTGAAAATAAAAACTTAGGAGGAAGTAAGATGATGATGCAAATTTTATTAGGGGTCACAGTAGTGGCTGGGATGATCATGTTATTCCCCAAAGAGGTTCGTGCACATTGTGATACAATGGATGGACCGGCAGTGAAGGACGGACGGAAGGCACTTGAAACAGGAAACATCAACTATGCATACAAGTGGATTTTCCAGGAGTATGAAGAGGAATTGAAAGAAATCTATGACTTGAGCCTAAAAGTTCGCAAGCTGGGGTCAGAGGCCGGGGAGGTTGCAGACCGTTGGTTCCTGGAGAACTTTGTAAGGATCCACCGCGCAGGTGAAGGTGCATCTTATGAGGGTTTGAAACCTTCCGGAACTGTACTGGAACCGGTTGTTGTAGCAGCTGATGAGAGTATTGCTTTAGGAAACATGTCACCATTGAAAGGTTTAGTCACAGAAGAAGAGTACCATGCTTTAGAAGAGAAGTTTGAAAAGGCAATGGCCCTTAAAGACTTTGATATCAATGATGTAGAAGCTGCCAGGAAATACGTAGAAG
>CAYLVS010000036.1:0-11139 GCA_964387185.1 uncultured Oscillospiraceae bacterium
CTTTTCTCCAGTCAAACTTATCTACCGCTTTGATCAGTCCCAGGTTGCCTTCCTGAATCAAATCCAGGAACAACATCCCTCGGCCAACATATCGTTTTGCAATGCTCACTACCAGCCTCAGATTAGCCTCGCATAGCCTCTGCTTCGCTACCTCGTCTCCCGCTTCCATTCGCTTTGCCAGGTCTATCTCTTCTTCAGCCGTCAGCAGAGCTACTTTCCCGATTTCTTTCAGATACATCCGCACCGGGTCATCGACTACAATCCCCTTTGGAATGGAGGCTTCCAAATCGGCTTCTTCAGTTGCTGCTTCTGCCTCCGGTTCCTCTTCCTGCTCTATGGCTATGATCTCTAAGTCATCAGGGTCAGTCTCGGAAACGATTTCAATTCCCATGGAAATCAGTGCATCATAAAGGTCATCCATCTGATTTTTATCCATTTCCACGTTTTCCAGATGGGTCGAAATTTCCTGATAGGTGATGGCCCCCTTATTCTTTGCCGTTTCCATCAACTCATTGACGAATTCAAACCTCTTGTCATCCGGTTGTTCCATATCATAGCTCATTGCGTGTTCCCTTGTACCTTTCCTTTTGTATCTCCATCAATTCTTTGCTCAGTTCCAATACTTTATCACTGTCCTTTTCATCATCTAATATAGAGAGAACTTTAATCAGTTCTTCTTCCCGTTTTAAGCTTGTCAAAGCGCGGATGTGATCGATGCAATCTTCAAAGACCTGACTGTCTCTATCCGCAAATTGAACCGTTTCTATCGTGTGCTTGAGAATTGTATTGGCCTCTTCGTCCAGGCTATCAGCAAGCTGTTGCAGGTCAATTTCTTCATCCGGTTTGTATAAGGAACGTATCATCACATAAATCCTGTAACAGGCTGCGGTTTCGAAGGAATCCTTATACGGCTCTATCTCAGGAATATAAGAGCTCTTTAAAAGCATGAGGCGGATCAAGTTTGCCTCCAGCATAGTGCAGCCGGTTTTCTCTTTATGACGTCCTTTTGACCTCTCCTGTTCCTTTGGAACCATGCTGTAACCGCTCCCAAATACTTCGAGCCGAAACGCTCCTTCAGAAATTCCGGTCTCTGTTGCTATCTTTTTGATATAAGTCTCCGCTTCCACCGGGCTCAAGCTCTTCATTACCTCGGCAGCCTTTTTCAAAAACGTGACGCTTCCTTCTGTAGTATTCAGGTCGACCTGCCTTTTCAAGCGCCTCAGTTTGTAATCCATGAAGGGCAAAGCCTGTTTCACCAGCTCTGAAAAAGCTTCCCTTCCGTTCATTCGGATAAAATCGTCCGGGTCCTTCCCGTTAGGAATATCCAATACCTTTACATTGCATCCTGCACTATAGAGGATGTCCATCCCTCGCAGTGCTGCAGTTTGTCCGGCTTCATCGGCATCGTAGGCAAGAACGATATTATCTGTATAGCGCTTCAGCATTGCCGCTTGACTTTCCGTCAGCGCGGTGCCCAAAGAGGCAGATACGTTACGTACACCGTGGTGATAAAGGGAAATCACATCCATATATCCTTCTACAAGTATTGCACAATCTTCTCTATTTATATCCTGTCTCGTCAAATTTAATCCATATAGGTTGTTTTTCTTTAGAAATACAGAGGATTCCTGCGAATTTAGGTACTTTGGCATGCCGTCTCCGATGGCTCGTCCTCCAAAACCGACAACCTTGCCGCTTGTGTTGATGATGGGGAATATGACCCGGTCCCTGAATTTATCGTAAATTCGGTTGTTGGAACTCGAGACAAGCCCCAAGGAAAGCAGCAATTCATCCTCGTAGCCCTTTCCTTTCAGCAACTCGTACAGGCTCTGCCATTCATCATCCGCATAGCCGATGCCGAACTTGCGCAACACGTCAGGTTCCAAGCCTCTCGATTTCATGTAGGAGGCTGCTTTGTTTGGTGCTGTTGCGAAGCACCTGTAGAAGAAGGTTGCTGCCTCACGGTTAAGCTCGTAGAGCCGGGCCTTTTTTCCCTGAGATGCGAAACCTGCATTTTTCAGTTCAATACCGTGCTCATCAGCCAGCTTTTCAATGGCTCCTTGAAAATCCAAGTTGTTGTACCGCTGTGTGAACTCGATTACATCGCCGGTAGCGCCACAGCCAAAGCAGGTAAAAATCTGCTTGTCCTCAGAAACAACAAAAGAAGGTGTCTTTTCATTGTGAAAGGGACACAAACCTTTGTGATTGCCGCCTGTCTTTTTCAACTGGACCTGACGGCCGATCACATCGACAATGTTACATTTGCTTTTTATTTCTTCTATTATGTTGTTGTCGTTAAATCCCATGCCGTATAATCCTGTTCTTTCGCTTCGTCTTTATATACGACAATGGTAAGAGGATTCCTCTTTTAAATAAATAAATTATTTCCAAGACTTCGGAACGTATATTTCAACAAAGAGATTTACTGCATATCGATCTGTCATGCCGGCGATATGATCCTTGACCACTTCCTGCACTCCATACAGAGGAATCCGGGTCCTCCATTCCTTTGGCAGCCTTTCCGGATTGCTTTCAAAATAATCATAGAGTGTGAAAATCATGGCTTTTATCTTGCTCAGTTCTTCGTCTCTTTTAACCTTTTTGCTGTGATATACGTTTTCGAACATAAACTCTCGCAGCTTGTTCATATAGAACTGCTTTTCCTCGCTCATGATGATATTGCCTTCATCATCGCTGTATCTGACGAGATCACTGACAAGATTGTTGATGCGGTGTCGATGGTCGGTGCCTAACTCCTTCACGCAATCGGTCGGCAGATCCTTCTCCCGGATTACACCGCTTCGCAGAGCGTCGTCGATATCATGATTAATATATGCTATGCGGTCACTGAAACGGACGATTCTGCCCTCCGGCGTAAAGGGTTTACCTTCTCCTGTATGGTTTAATATGCCATCCTTTACCTCTGCGGTCAGGTTCATACCTGTCATCGTACCGTGATTTTCCAATACCTCCACCACTCTAAGTCCCTGGACATTGTGCTTAAAACCCTTTTCATGTCTCTCGTTCAGGAAGTCTTCCCCGTTATGGCCGAAAGGGGTATGTCCAAGGTCATGGCCCATGGCAATGGCTTCCGCTAGGTCTTCATTCATGCCGAGAGACCGTGCGATGGTCCGGGCAATCTGTGAAACTTCAAGGGTGTGGGTCAGGCGTGTCCGGAAGTGATCCCCCTCCGGTGCGAGGAATACCTGCGTTTTGTGCATGAGTCGCCGGAAGGCTTTCGAGTGGATGATCCGATCCCTGTCACGTTGAAAATCAGTTCGATAGTCGCATTTAGGTTCCACTTGCGTGCGCCCTCTTGAATCGGCGGACTTGGTGGCACCTATAGCAAGCGTATTAAATTCCCGTAGTTCCAGTTCTTTTCGAAGGATCATTTAGCCCCCTCCTTTTTTAACTCTATCACAGCCCTAACCACTTCTCAAGAGAAGCTCCCATGGCCTTGTTGGCCTCTTTCAGGTATGCTACGATTCTACGTTGCACTTCTTCCTCAATAAAGAGCATCTCTTCTCCCATATTATCGATTAAGGTGTTTTTCTCTTTTTCACTCATGGATTGAATGCGCCAGGCCAGCTGACCTGTGGTAGCACATTTCCCGTCCGACGGTTGGCATCCGTGGCTACTTACAGCGACCTCCTGCTGCAGGAAGGATAAAGAAGTGTCTCTCTGTGCGTTTCCGAATCTACATCTCTCATCATCCGTGCAAAGAAAGCCTATAGCAAGCAGCAGAGGCTCTGGTGAAAGATGGATGCCGGGAATGAGCCGTCCCGGTGAGAAACTGCAATTTTCAACCTCTTCGCAGTAGTTTTCTACTCCACTGCGCAGAATCATTTTACCCACTTTCATCCACGGGACGGAGGATTCCGGCCAAACTACAGTGGGGTCCAACAGGGAAAATTCGCTTTCAATGCTTTGCTCTGTGGAAATCAGCTGAACGCAGAGCTCATAGCTGATACTGCGTCGATCTTCCAAAGTTCCCGCCAGATCCCGGGCAGCGGCATCCGGATCGTAACCTGCAAGGAACTCTGCTTCCTGACGGCTGATTTCTTCTATTCCTTCCAGAGGCCTCCAGCGATATCTTACCCAGAATCGCTCACCCTGTGCATTTTCCCAGATATAAGTGTGTATGCTATGCCCCTCCATGGTGCGGTAGCTTTTTATAGTTCCGCGATTGGAATAGAGCCAGGTGATCATATGCATAGATTCAGGATGATCGGCGACAAACCGCCACAATCGTGCCGGATCCCGGATATTCGTCTTGGGGCAGGGACTGAGAGCATCCAACAGAGCCGGGTATTGCTCCGGATCCCTGATGAAGGACACAGGAAGGTGCGTGCCAATCATGTCATAGATACCCTCTCGGGTGGAGAATTTAACAAAAAATCCTCTCACATCTCTGGCCGTATCAGATGATCCGGTTCTTCCCATCATACGGGAAAAGCGTACAAACACGGGGGTTTCCAACTCCGCATCCTGTAGGAAGCATGCTTTGGTATACTCCTTCATCGTCATGTAAGGAATAAAGATGCCCCTTGCTCCTGCTCCTTTGGCATGTACTATCGGTTCGGGTTGCCTAATCCGGTTTAACCGGGCGAGGTTTTCAATCAATCCCATGGTTAGCATAAACAAGGCCTCCTGCGTTTTCTACTAATATATGCAGAAACAGACACAGGTGGTGCAGGATTTGTCTACGAATCAGACACCCGTATGACCAAAGCCTCCTGCGCCCCGGGAGCTCTCGTCCAATTCATCGGAAAGCTCCCATTCCACGGTTTTGTATTTTGCCACGATCATTTGAGCGATGCGGTCCCCGTCATTGACAAGAAAAGGTTCTTCTCCCCAATTGATCAATGCGACCTTGATTTCGCCCCTATAATCGCTGTCGATAGTTCCCACTCCATTGACAAGCCCGATGCCGTGTTTGACCGCCAGTCCGCTTCTCGCGCGGATCTGTGCCTCGTATCCCTCCGGAAGTTCAATGGAAATCCCGGTAGGAATAAGCCTTCTCTCTCCCGGGCCCAACCGGACAGGTTCGGTAAGAAATG
Source organism: uncultured Oscillospiraceae bacterium (assembly GCA_964387185.1). Taxonomy (GTDB): domain Bacteria; phylum Bacillota; class Clostridia; order Peptostreptococcales; family Anaerovoracaceae; genus UBA1426. Next base: position 5,061 of record CAYLVS010000036.1, read on the forward strand.
CACGAATATCCATACCGGCGGAGCCATCAGTTTCGTAGCCGGGAATGGATCCTCCGGCAGTTGCTATTCTTATCTTCATTGGGTGAAACCCTCAATCTTTGACCGGATATCATAATCGCTGTTGCTGATCAGCGCAGCCGAGTACCGGTTCATATGCGTGATCATTGCTGTTGCAGCGCTTAGTTCATCCATGTTTACACCATCGATTTTGTCCATGATTTCCTGCGTGGAAAGCAAGCGGTTTAACAACAAGGTATTCTTACCATTGGCATACATCCTATTGTTGACATTTTCCTGTCCGAATACATATGCGCTCTTCAGCTGCTCTTTTGCGATAGCAAGCTCTTCGCTGTTGATACCCTTCGCCTTCACCAGTGTCATCTCTTCTGCAATGGCGTCGATGGCTTCCTCAACCTTAGCGTGACTCACGCCTGCATAAATGGTGTAAATGCCATCGATAACGTAGGAGCTGGAGCTGGAGTATACCGAATAAGCCAAGCCCTTCTGCTCCCTTATGTTTTGGAACAGGCGGGAACTCATGCTTCCGCCGACGATGCTGTTCATCAGAATCATTGGAAAATACAGCAGATCCTCCTGAGGCACACCTTTCAACCCCATGCAGATATGGCTTTGCTCCACTTCCTTGACTCGAACCTGGTAGGAAGGAACATAGGCAGCTGCCTGATTGGATGTCTCAGCCTTGTCGGCCTGCCCCACATACATGTTCTTATTAAACAGGTCACAGATATAATCCACATCGAAATTGCCCGCCACCGAAATTACGATGTTACCGGCGGTATACTGTTGTGCTATATACTTCAGAATTACTTCCCGGTCAATGCCTTCCAAGGATTTGCGGTTACCGATGATAGGCTGTTCCAATGCGGTTCCGCGGAACACCATCTCCAGCAGCAGATCTGCGACATAATCTTCCGGGCTGTCTTCGATCATCTTGATCTCCTCGAAAATCACGTCCTTTTCTTTCAGCAGCTCTTCCGGATCAAATTTAGAGTTCATGAACATGTCCATCAGGATTTCGCAAGCCTGATCAACGTTGTCTTTAAGCGTCTTGATGTAGTAACAGGTAGCTTCTTTCCCGGTAAATGCATTCATATGACCGCCAATGCGATCCACATCCTCCGCAATTTTTCGCGCACTTCTCTTTTCCGTTCCTTTAAACAACATGTGTTCGATGAGATGGGAAATTCCTGAAACTTCCGGCCCTTCATCAACGGAACCGGCTCTGACCCATATACCTATGGAGACGGACTGTACAAAAGGAATCTGCTCCATGACCATTCGAATACCATTATTCAGTGTTTTGTTGATTATCATCAGCTGTAATTTCTCCTTAGTCTTCTTTTCTTAATAAAGCATTATACCATAAAACATACCGTTTTTATGCATCCTAGTTAATAAGTTCAGATAACGGTACGATGGATAAACCGCGGTTCTCTATCTCCTCAATAATCGCCGGTAGCGCCTTCACAGTCTCCTCTTTTGGATGCATCAACAGAATGGCTCCATTCAAATTCTTCTTTAGAACCCGTTCTAGAATGACCTTGGCGGTGGAGTCCTCTCTCCAATCTATCGTATCAATGGACCACAGGCTCAGGGTATAATCCATATCCTTACATATACCCACTGTCTTTTTATCATAATCGCCGGAGGGCGGCGCGAAGATGTCCGTCTCGACGCCGGTGTAGTATTTGATTGCGTCCTCTGTCTTCTCGATCTCTTCCCTCACCTCTTGTTCAGAAATCCGGGAACACAATCGATGACCGTATCCATGATTTTGGATCTCATGCCCTTGGACGTAAATGGTCCGCAATAACCATGGATTGTTATTTGCCCACTTTCCGCTGATAAAAAATGTGATCTTGAGGTCGTTTTCCTCCAGAATCTCGAGCATATCCGGCAGCACGTCTTCTCCCCAATCCACATTGCAGGTGAAGGCAATTCGAGGATCATCCGCCTCACCCTGACGAATCACGATTCCTTCTTCCCCTTCTATGGATACCGATTGCGTGTGAAACATCATGTCGTACATGGTGTACACTTGAAAGCTGATGAATGCAAAGGTACCGATCACAACCAGACATAGAAAGATTCTCCGAACCATGTTATCACCCCCCAATAACCTATGCGGTGATAGGGGCTTGCATTCAAAAAAACAACCACGGGGACAGACCCCGTGGCTGCTTTTGAAACCGCGGGGTCTGTCCCCGTGGCAGTTTTTTTAGTTAGAGCAGTTCTTTTCTTGAAAGGTTTATCCTGTTTTGGCTATCGATTTCCGTTACTTTTACGGTCACTGTATCGCCAACTGCCATTTCATCTTCCACTTTCTCGACTCTGTGCTTCGCCATCTTCGAAATATGCAAAAGGCCTTCTTTTCCGGGAAGGATTTCGATAAATGCCCCGAATGCCATGAGCCTGGTGACTTTACCTTCATAGGTGCCGCCCACTTCAACGTCTTTCAACAGCAACTCAATCTCCTTCTGAGCAGCCATAGCAGTCTCCATATCCGGCGATGCGATAGATATGATTCCATCATCGTCAATATCGATTTTCGCTCCGGTTTCGCTGATGATACGGTTGATTGTGCTGCCGCCTTTTCCGATGACAATCCGAATTTTATCAGGATCGATGGACATAGAAATAATCCTGGGAGCATAGGGTGAAAGCTCCTGTCTGGGCTCTGATATCTCCTCCATCATCTTGTCCATAATAAACATTCTTCCGTCGTGGGCTTGCTTCAGTGCTGCCTGGAGTATTTCTTTGGAAAGACCGTGGATCTTTATATCCATTTGAATCGCAGTAATACCTTTTGCAGTGCCGGCAACCTTGAAGTCCATATCGCCAAGAAAGTCTTCCATGCCTTGAATATCGCTTAAAATAGCGACTTTATCTTCCGATTTGATCAATCCCATGGCAATGCCGGCTACCGGGGCTTTAATGGGCACACCGGCGTCCATAAGGGCTAACGTGCTTCCGCATACGGATGCCTGGCTTGAACTGCCATTGGAAGAAAGCACTTCCGACACCACACGAATGGCATAAGGGAATTCTGCCACTGAGGGGAGCACAGGAATCAAGGCTCTTTCTGCTAACGCACCGTGACCGATCTCACGCCTGCCGGGGCTTCTCATGGGCCGAGCTTCTCCTACGCTGTAAGGCGGGAAATTGTAATGATGCATATAACGTTTTTCTGTATCCTCGCTGATACCGTCAATGGTCTGCGATTCCGAAGCAGGTGCCAGTGTCGCGACGGAAAGTACTTGTGTCTGTCCTCTTGTAAAGAGTCCCGTTCCATGGGTTCTGGGGAGAAAACCGGTTTCGCACCAGATGGGTCTTATTTCATCGCCCTTTCTGTTGTCCGGGCGGATGCCGTCGTCCAGAATCAAGCTTCTCACTTGCTCTTTTGTAATGGAATACAGCACATTGCCGATATCCTTCCCATTGTCCGGGTAGATTTCGCTGAAATGTGCCAGGGTTTCTGCTTCCACCGCATCCATGTTATCCAGACGCTCCTGCTTCTCGTAGGTTTGGATCGCAGTGCGCATTTTTTCCGTGGCAAATTCTTTCACTGCCGCTTCAATTTCCCCGGGCACCTGGTACAAAGCAATCTCTCTTTTCGGCTTCCCAACCTCTTCTACGATGCCATTGATGAAGTCGATCAGAGCTTTAATCTCCTCGTGAGCAAAGAGTATGGCTTCCAATACGGTCTCTTCGGAAACCTCATTGGCGCCGGCTTCCACCATCATAATCGCATCTTTTGTTCCCGATACCACCAGGTGCAGATCGCTGACCTCTCTCTGGGCAAGGGTCGGGTTAACGACGAACTCTCCATCCACCAAGCCGATTAGAACCGAGGCTGTCGGCCCGTCAAAGGGAATGTCGGAAATGGAAAGGGCGATAGAAGAACCGATCATGCCTACTATATCCGGTGTACAGTCGGGATCCACGCACATAACAGTGGCCACTACCTGCACGTCGTTGAAAAATCCTTTGGGGAAAAGCGGTCTCAAGGGCCTGTCCATGAGTCTGGAGCTAAGGATCGCCTTTTCCGAAGGTCTGCCCTCTCTCTTTATAAAACCGCCGGGAATCTTTCCTGCTGCATACATTTTTTCTTCAAACTCGCAGGAAAGAGGAAAAAAGTCGATGTCTGCCCGCGGGGTAGCGGATGCGGTTGCCGTAACGTTTACTACAGTATCACCGTAGCGTAACGTGACAGAGCCGTTGGCCAGTTGTGTAACTTTGCCGATCTCGGCTTGGAGCAACCTGCCACCTAAGGCGGTGCGATAGGTTTTGTAATCATTAAATCTCATGTGTAATACCTCCCAATTTCTTTTTTGTAATCGGGTCGGCTTGACAAGTTAACCTACTCTTAGTTCTCTTATTGGAGTAAGCTAAATTCTCAAGCCCTAACCCGATACCATACGTGGCGCTCATCTGCCACGTTGGTTAGTTTATGCAATGAAGGCGGAGGAAAAACCTCCGCCTTCGAATTACCTTATTTTCTCAGCCCTAAGCGTGCGATGAGGGATCTGTATCTCTCAACATCCTTATCTTTCAGATAGTTGAGCATATTACGTCTCTGTCCTACCATCTTTAAGAGGCCTCTTCTGGAGTGGTGATCCTTTTTGTGGATCTTCAAGTGCTCGTTCAAGTCGTTGATCCGATAGGTCAGGATAGCGATCTGAACTTCCGGCGAACCCGTGTCGCCCTCGTGAGTCATGTACTCTTTGATAATCTCTGCTTTCTTTGTCTGGTCAATCATAATATTTCTCCTTTACTTAATACTCCCATGCCGTGTCCTGCGTCGGAGAGTCGCAAAACTCAGCGATAGGAATGCCGATTAACGACTTATGATACCATGGTAGTTTGCAGCTGTCAAGCAATCCTGTTTTATCCGGACAGCCAGTTCCTCCACGCTTTCAAAGGCGATTTCCGGGCGAATTCTTTCGAGAAATTCCACACGAATTTCCTTCCCGTAGATCTCTTTATTGAAATTAAAAATGTGTGTTTCCATATTTCTCGCGCACGTATTACACACAGTAGGACGTACGCCTACATTGGTAACGCTGGGGTATTTAATACCGTTGTAATTGCAATAGGTCACATAAACACCGTCAGCCGGGCTCACCATTTCTTCGTCTATCGTAATGTTCAGCGTAGGAAATCCCAAAGTCCTGCCGAACCGGTTACCCATGATAACAGTGCCACGAAGGCTGTAGTAATGTCCCATGTAGCTGAGGCATTGATCCACATCGCCGCTTGCTATGTAGTTCCGGATAATCGTGCTGCTGACCACCTGGCCGCGAACCATGTACGGCTCTAATATGTGAATACCAAAACCATTAGAAAGACCCAGCTTCATCAGGGTTTCCGGTGTGCCTGCCCCCTTGCGGCCAAAGCGGTAGTTGAAGCCGCAATAAGCCTCTTTCATATGGAGCTTTTGCACCAGTAGGTCCATAATAAACTGCGCCGGCTCCATATCGCGAATGGTTTCATCAAAGGGAACTGTCACTACATAATCCACGCCCAAATCTCCGAGGATTTTAACCTTTTCATCCCAATACAGGATGTTTTTCACCACAGGCTTTCCTGCCAGGAGATTCTTAGGATGGTTGCTGAAGGTAAAGACGGCACTCTTAAGATTCGTTCCGATTGCACTGTTGACAGTCCTGCGAATCAATTCCTGATGGCCTTTATGCACGCCGTCAAAATTACCTAATGCTATGACGCTCTCGGGCAACTTATCGATTTGTTCAAAACTCGTAAACAATTTCATCTGCATAACACCTTATCCGCAGTATATAGCTTTTTTTCCTCGTCGTAAAGAGCGAGGCCCAGAAACCGGTTCTTCGCGTAGACACGATAGATTCGATCCAGGCCTTTTCGCGTACGTATATGTGTAGAGATATCATCCTTCCGGGGGTGCTGCAGAACTTCTGCCTCACCGGTTCTGATGTACCCTCCGTTGCTAAACCAGGCAACTCGGTCTTCCCGAACGTCCAATTTTCCGAAGCGACTCAGCGGATAATCCATAGGCAATAAATAAGCTTGCCAGTCGGCC
>CAYLVS010000037.1:0-11079 GCA_964387185.1 uncultured Oscillospiraceae bacterium
CCGGAGAGCATTGTTGCGGTCATCGGCTGTTATGCCCAAGTAAATCCTGAGGAGGCTGCTGCAATCGTCGGTGTGGATCTGGTTGTGGGCAACAACGAGAAGAAGGCATTGCCGGAATACATTGAAGAGCTGATTGAAAAGAAACAGGGGAAGGGGGCAGATGGTGCTTCTGTTCACATCCTTCCCAGGGAAGAGTTGGTGGAATATGAGGAGAGCGGTATCATCACCTCTATGGAATCCCGAACCAGAGCTTATATAAAAATACAGGATGGTTGCAATCAGTTCTGCTCTTACTGCATCATTCCCTATGCCAGAGGTCCTATCAGGAGCAGAGCCTGCCGGGATGCGGTAAAAGAAGCGGAAAGCCTAGTTGCGAAGGGATTTAAGGAACTGGTGCTCACCGGAATAAACACCGCTTTGTACGGCATGGATAAGAATTTTAGAATTGACGAGGAATATGAGGCCGACCTTGAGGGTGTTTACGGTATAGAGGTTATTGTAAAGCTAATTAACGACCTGCCCGGTGACTTTAGAATTCGTTTGAGCTCGCTGGAACCAACGGTCATCAACTCATTGCTTGCCAAAAGGCTACTGAAATACGACAAGCTCTGTCATCATTTGCACCTCTCACTCCAAAGCGGAAGTGACAGGATTTTGAAGTCGATGAATCGACACTATAACAGAGCTGAATATTTGGAGATCGTAAAAGTCCTCCGTGAGGCAGACCCCCATTATGGCCTGACTACGGATGTGATCGTAGGCTTCCCCGGTGAGAGTTCAGAGGACTTCAGGGACAGCATCGATATGGTTCATCGTGTGGGGTTCCTGAAGACGCATGTATTTCCTTATTCGAAAAGGCAGGGAACTGAGGCTGCGAACTTAACGAAGCAGGTGGACCCTCAGGCTAAAAAGGCCAGAAGTGCGGAATTAATTCGTGAATCCGAAGACTCCGCATTGCGTTTCCTAAGGGGTACCCTAGGCACTTCAAGAAGGGTGCTGTTTGAGGAATACGACTGCGAATCGGGCATAGTAAGCGGTTATTCTGATAATTACATCAAGGTCTATTGTCCGGTGTCGGATGAAAAGCAGGGACAAGATTTGGTGAATACTCTACAAGAGGTGATATGTACCGAAGTGTACTCGGATGGAGTGAAAGGAAAACTTAAATTCAAAGGTGAGTAATCCTTTAATTGCTTTGATTTGAAGATTTGTACTGTATATGATATAATAATTAATAATTAAATAGACTCAAAATCAAAGAATTTGAGGGCAAACAGATCAGGAGTGTAGAATATGGATAACTGTATTTTCTGTAAAATTGTAAACAATGAGATTCCGGGAAACATCGCATACGAGGATGATGTAATCCTTGCATTTCATGATTTGGAGCCACAGGCCCCGGTCCATGTGCTCGTCGTCCCAAAGGAACACATCCCTTCCTTGGACGAGGTGACCTTTGATCACATGGAGGTTATGGGATGGCTCATGGCAAAGGTCAAAGACATTGCCGCCGAGCTGGGGCTGGAAAACGGCTACCGCTTAGTATGCAATTGCGGTGAAGACGGTCTGCAAACTGTCAGCCATTTGCATTTCCACCTCTTGGGAAAAAGAAAGATGCAATGGCCGCCGGGCTGATTTTGATTTAAAATTCGTAGATAAATTAATCTTGATTATTTATATGCTAGTGTGTATAATAGGTTCGTTATAGGTGAGACCGTTCCATTTACTCCATGGACAAAGTGGACATCTTTGTCGGAGTAACAGTGCATCTGAAGTCCTAAATATGGAGGGAGGGAAAATGGATAGATGGCACAGGTTGTTGTAAGAGAAGGTGAAAACCTTGAAAGCGCGCTGAAGAGATTCAAGAGATCTTGCGCGAAAGACGGCGTAATGTCTGAGCTCAGAAAGAGAGAGCATTACGAAAAGCCCAGCGTCAAGAGAAAGAAAAAGTCAGAAGCCGCTCGTAAAAAAGCAAATAAGAAATTCTAAGAAGAGGTGTTGCACATGTCTTTAAAAGACAGATTGGCAAACGATTATAAAGAGGCCATGAAGGCCAAAGACCAAATAAGAAAGAACACAGTTAGCCTCGCCAGAGCTGCAATAAAGCAGTACGAGGTAGACCACAGAGAAGAACTGGATGAACAGGGTGTCACAGACATTCTGAGCAAACAGGTAAAGATGAGAAAAGATGCCCTCTCTGATTTTGAGAAAGCAGGACGAACGGACTTATTCGAATCCTATAACAAAGAGATTGAGATATTAATGGAATATCTACCCAAACAGCTGACAGAAGCAGAAGTCACCGAAATCGTGAAGCAGACAGCCGAAGACCTTGGGGTCGATGGCGGCCGACAAAACATGGGGAAGCTCATGGGTGCGGTTATGCCGAAGGTGAAAGGAAAAGTGGATGGCGGTCTTGTGAAACAAGTCGTCGAAGAGCTACTGCAGTAATTGGGAAGTAAAACAAACATAAGCTTAATGAATAACCCGGTACTCCCGGGTTATTTTTTATTTGCTGAAATCATAATCTATACAGATTGGAGGGCTGCCTATGTTTGCTATGGACGAATTTCTTTATGATTTCAGTGTCAATCTTCCACGAGTGCTGGTTGGAGGAAAGACCGGCGTGCTCGATCACGTCAAGAAGCTCCTAATCGTTACAGAAACAAACATCGTAGCAGGATGCGGATCCGGCTATATTTCGCTTTCTGGGACGAATCTTTCCATTCGGCATCTTTCGGAAGAGCGGATTATTGTAAGCGGAGAGATCCGAACCATTGAACTTTACGGTAACGAGGGGTAGACCATGCATTATATCAGCATCCATGTTGAGGGCTTCGATATTCATAAACTGCTGTCACTATGCCTGAAAGAGGGTATTGAACTGCGAGAGATAAAGATACTGAGCAACTTTGAGTTCACTGCAGATGTGATAGGGAGCGACTGGCCCCGATTGAGCCGGCTGGCGGGAAGCCGATATCGATTGTCCATAACAAAGGAAAAAGGCCTGAAGCCTTTGGCACAGAAACTTTTATCCAACCGTAGCTTGATTGCAGGTTTTTTGCTCTTCCTTCTTATCATATTTACGCAAACTATGTTTGTTTCTGAGATTCGAGTATATGGCTATGAGAAGCTTACGGAAAGAGAGATTCTGGAATGTCTGCAGGATGCAGGACTTTATGTGGGCAGCAGCACCCGGTCCATTGACCCGGATCAGGTGGAAATTGAGATGTACAGAAGTTTGGATCAAATAAGCTGGATTGGCATTACCTTTCGTGGCGGATTGGCAGAAGTGACCGTTGCTGAAGGAACAGAGTCGAAGATTCAGGTAGATAAGAGTCAACCCTGCAACATCGTAGCCGCGAAAGACGGCTATATCGAAAAGACGATTGCCAGAGAAGGAAAGGTAACAGCTGAAAAAGATAGCTTTGTTCATGTTGGAGATGTGCTGATTACGGGTATACTACAAATTGAAGATAAAACCTATAGCCGGGATCCGGATAGCGTATTATACCGTTACGTACATGCCGACGGGGAAGTCTACGCGAGAACAGTACATCGTTTCATCTGCTATCAGGACATCCACAGTCTGGAAAAGAGGAAGACGGGAAATAGCATACCCGGTATTCGTCTGACATTGGGGACCCGGGCATGGGATTCGGCGGATATACTCATTCCCTATGAAACGTCCGCCTATGAGGAGAAGATAGTCCTAGATCTTCGCTGGCCATTTCCTGTGGAAGTAGCTGTTACTCGCATTTCAGAGTTGGAACTTTACATGACAAAAAGAGGGCAGGAAGAAATTAAAGAGCAGGCAAACCGTCAAGTCAGAGAGTTCATTAAAAACAATCTTCCGGAATCGACCCAAATATTAAATAAAAGTTTGAAGTTTTTGCCTGAAGAAAATATAATAAAAGTTACAGCTATGATCGAAGCTCTGGAGCAGATCGGACAAAAAAGGTCATTTATACCCCCTCAAATTGAGGAAGGGGAGGAAGGAAAAACAACACTTGGAAAATTTGCAGATTGAGGAGATCCGGATAAAAATTGACGATGAAAATGACAGCGACCAACTCTTTGGCAACCTGGATGTGAATCTGAAGATCATTCAGGACAATTACGATGTGGATATTGTTCAACGGCAGGACGAGATTATATTGCGGGGGAAAGAGGCCACTAAGGCTGAGGAAGTTATCGATGAGCTCATGGCCATCCTCCGATCGGGAGAGATTCTGGATACACAGAAGGTTAATTACGTAATCAGTTTGAAAGAGAAAGGTCTTTCCTATCGGGAAAGCAACATCAACAAAGACGTGATTTGTTTTACGCATCGAGGAAAGGCCGTAAGGCCGAAAACCATTGGACAAACCTCTTACGCGAGAAGTGTTAAAGCGCATGATATCGTATTTGGCATAGGGCCTGCTGGCACAGGTAAGACCTATATCGCTGTTGCACTGGCAATCAACGCTCTGAAGAATAAAGAAGTCGCCAAAATCATTCTTGCCAGACCCGCGGTTGAAGCGGGAGAGCGCCTGGGTTTTCTCCCGGGAGATCTTCAGGAAAAAGTCGATCCCTATTTAAGACCTCTTTATGACGCACTTTATGATATACTGGGACGGGAAAGTGCACTGCGTCTGAAGGAACGAGAAGTAATCGAAGTAGTTCCCCTGGCCTACATGCGGGGAAGGACATTGGATAACTCCTTCATAATTTTGGATGAGGCACAGAACACAACGCGGGAACAGATGAAGATGTTTCTGACCCGGCTGGGGTTCGGTTCAAAAGCAGTGGTCACCGGAGACATAACGCAGATTGATTTACCGAAAGGTAAGAAATCAGGCCTTATAGATGCCTATCATATTTTGGATGGGGTAACAGGTATTGAATTTTGCTTTCTGAAGGATTCCGATGTAGTACGCCATCCTCTAGTGAGACTGATTATCAACGCATATGATCAGCGTGTGGAACCTCAGGAGGCGGAAGAGGAAGAGCAGGAATAGGAGCAGAAGTAACCGAAAGTAGAAAGGGTCACTATGGAAATTGTATTCAGCGATGAAAGAAAACCGGGAGAATCGATTCTTGGAAAAATGTATGAGGCTGCTGATCTATGCCTGAAAAAGCAAGGACTTGATTCGGACAGGGTAACGGTCTCCGTCACTTTTGTCAGCAGTGGAGAAATCAAAGAGCTCAATGCCCTTTATCGGAATATAGATGAAATTACCGATGTGCTCTCCTTTCCCCAGTATGAGAGCCCGGACCAAATCCCGGGACAAGGACAAGTACTGCTTGGAGATGTAGTGATTTGCACAGAGCAGGCCTTGCTCCAGGCAGATGATTTCGGCCACTCTCCCGAAAGGGAGCTTGTTTATCTTTTTGTTCACAGCATGTTGCACCTCTTGGGCTATGATCATGGAGAAGAGCAAGAAAAAATAGATATGAGGCAGTTTGAGGAAGAAGTCATGATGCAACTGGGTTTGCAAAGAGAGGAGTTGGAATCGTGATCAGTGACAAAGATCTCTACTTAATGGCTAAAAAAGTACTGAAAAACGCTTACGCACCCTTTTCAAATTTTACGGTAGGAGCTGCTCTGCTCAGTGAGACGGGAGAGGTTTTCACAGGGGTCAACGTGGAAAACTCTTCTTTTGGAGCGACGATCTGTGCAGAACGGACCGCTTTCGTGAAAGCGATTTCCGAAGGCCGGCAGTCCTTCAGCACTATTGCAGTAGTATCGGGAGAGGGCGCTGTACTACCCTGCGGCATATGCAGGCAGTTTATGTTTGAGTTCGGTGACAATTTGCGGGTCATAACCGGTGATGATGAATATCATTTGAAGGTCTATGAGATAAAAGATCTGCTACCGGAAGGCTTCCGCCTGGAAAGGTAATTATGAAATCAGGATTTATTGGAATCATCGGCCGTCCCAATGTGGGGAAATCCACTTTGCTGAATGCCATACTTGGTGAGAAGATTGCTATCACCACGGACAAACCCCAGACTACAAGGAACAGTATAAGAGGTATTTACACTCGTATCGATGAAGATGGCACAGGCTGCCAATTGGTTTTTATCGATACTCCCGGCATTCATAAGCCCCGCACCAAGCTTGGTGGTTATATGACAGATATGGCAGTTAACACGCTCTCTGAAGTGGATGTCATTATCTTTATAGTGGACGACGTGAGCGGACCGGGCGATCAGTATATATTGGAACTGCTGAAGCAGACGGAAACCCCTGTGGTATTAGTGATCAACAAGATCGATAAACTGCCGCCGGATCAGTTTCGTAGCATCTATGATGCATATGATGAAATGGGAGTGTTCCATAAGATCTTTGGAATCTCCGCACTGGAAGGCAAGAACGTGCAATCCCTTGTTCGCACCATTGAAGATATGGCAGAGGAAGGTCCTATGTTCTTCCCTGAGGACATGATCACAGACCATCCCGAGAAATTCTTAGTAAGCGAGATTATTCGAGAAAAGACGCTACTCTATCTTGAGGATGAAATACCCCATGGTATCGCAGTGGACATCGAAAGATATGAAGAAAAAAATAACTTGACGAGCATCGGAGCCGTTATCTACTGTGAAAAGAAGTCCCATAAAGGGATTGTCATCGGCAAAGAGGGTAAAAAACTAAAAGGTATCGGCAAAAGTGCCAGATTAGAGATAGAAGGATTGCTAGGCACAAAGGTCTATCTGGAAATTTGGGTAAAGGTCAGAGAAAACTGGAGAGACAGCTCATTTTCAATATCTGAATTTGGATACAAGAAAGAATAAGGATTTTCATGTACGCGGAAACAGAAGGCATTGTCCTAAAACAGATAAAAATAGCAGGCGGAAGGCGCATGCTCGTAGTATTTACGAAACGATACGGCAAAATCAGTGCAGGGACCTCCATCGGCGAAGGGGGGAAGAACCGCGCTGCTTTGGCGTTACGTCCTTTTACCTATGGCAAGTATCAGATTAACAAGACCGGTAACCATTATCATGTTAACGGATGCGAAACCATAGCCAGCCACTATTCAATCGGGGAGGATATCGATAAGTACCTCTGCGCCTCCTTTGGAATGGAGTTTACGGATAGACTGTTGCCGGAAGAAGCGCCCGCACCCAAGCTGTTTGTCCTGTTGACCGAGTTTCTGGAGATGATGGAAAAACGCACTAAGAAATACGAAACCTTATTGGTGGCATACCAGATGAAAGCACTGCAGATGAGCGGAAGCGCACCCAGGCTGGACAACTGCGTACTGTGCGGTGTGGAGGATAAGCTGACGGGGTTCAGCGTTTCGGATGGGGGCATTGTTTGTGAGTCATGCAAAACCTTATCGGACAGCAAGGAACGATTGATTTACGACACGAAGTTTGATATAGTAAACGTGATAAAATTTCTGACACAAAGGCCCTTATCCCAGCTCGAAAACTTGGCTTTGGACGATGATACGCTGGAATGGATCAAGAGTATTTTAAAAAGTTACATAGATTATCACCTAGACATCAGTTGTCTTAAGAGTGAAGAATGCATGGGCCACCGGTAAACGAAGAAGGATGCCATTTTAATAAAGATGTTAACACTTAGTATAAAAGGAAAGGGGTTTAGTTTTATGGAAATCACACTTGAGAAGATTGAATTGGTAAAGGATAGAACGGGTGTAAGCTACAAAGAGGCAAAAGAAGCTTTGGAAGCAACCGACGGCAGCGTTGTAGACGCTATCATTGAAATCGAAGAATCCATCGATCTAAAGGCAAAAAGCAGACTGGGCGAGCAGAGTGCCGTTATTGTAGAGAAGATTAAGAACGCAATCCGGAAAGGCAATGTTTCCAAGATAATCGTAAGAAAAGGCGATGAAGTTATGCTGAATTTACCTGTCAGCGTCAGCATCATCGGTTCCGTTTTAGCACCTTGGGCAGCAGTTGCCGGTATCATCGCAGTTTTCGGTACAAAATGCACCATCGAGTTGGTCAAGGACAATGGAGAAGTAGTTGATATCAGCGAAATTGCAACAGATACCTTTGAAGACGTAGTGGAAAAGGGCGCTGTCATTGCCGATGAAGTAAAAGAAAAGGGCACCGATGTATTTGAGAACGTCAAGTCAAAAGCCAATGAAGCAATTAACAAGGCCGTGAAAAAAGAAGGCTGCACAAACGGGGGTTTTGACGAAGATGTTCATGCAGACTCAGACGAGGATGCAGATGATGCGGGTGAGGAAGGCAAATCCGAGTAGAGTGACATTGAGAAACGATAAGAAGATACAATCTAAGAATGGAGCAATAAGACAATATGAGTAAAGAGTTTACATTGGACGTCATCGTAGCTTTGGCAAAGTCCAGAGGCTTTGTATTTCCGGGATCCGAGATATATGGAGGGCTGGCAAATACCTGGGACTACGGTCCTGTTGGAGTGGAACTGAAAAACAACGTGAAGCAGGCCTGGTGGAAGAAATTTATCCAGGAATCCAAGTATAACGTGGGCTTGGATGCGGCTATTTTGATGAACCCCAAGACCTGGGTGGCATCGGGGCATGTGGGCGGGTTTTCCGATCCTCTCATTGACTGCAAAAGTTGTAAATCCAGATTCCGTGCCGATAAACTAATAGAGGATTACATTCAATCTCAAGAAGATATGTCTGTGACGGTTGACGGCTGGTCCAATGATAAGCTTCAGGAATTCATAGGAGAAAAGCAAATTCCTTGTCCTGAGTGCGGGAAGAAGGATTATACTTCAATTCGTAAATTCAACCTCATGTTCAAGACCTTCCAAGGGGTTACCGAGGACTCCCAGGCAGAATTGTTTCTGCGACCGGAAACTGCGCAAGGCATTTTTGTAAACTTCAAAAATGTAGCAAGGACGTCGCGTAAAAAAATACCTTTTGGAATTGGTCAGGTCGGCAAATCATTCCGCAACGAAATTACGCCCGGAAACTTCACGTTCCGTACAAGAGAGTTCGAGCAGATGGAGCTGGAGTTTTTCTGTAAGCCCGGTACAGATCTAGAGTGGTTTGCCTACTGGAAGGATTTCAGCGAAAATTGGCTGAAATCACTTGGTATGAATATGGAAAACATCAAGCTCAGAGACCATGAAAAGGAAGAGCTTTCTCATTACAGCAATGCTACAACAGACTTCGAGTACAAATTCCCATTTGGTTGGGGAGAACTCTGGGGCATTGCAGATCGTACTGACTACGACTTGAAACAGCACCAGGAGCACTCAGGTCAGGACATGACCTATCTGGATCCGGAAACGAACGAAAAGTATATACCCTATTGCATAGAGCCTTCTCTCGGCGCCGACCGTATGACCCTTGCTTTCCTCTGTGATGCATATGATGAAGAGACGGTTGTCGATGTAAACGGCAAGGAGGACAAGCGTGTTGTGCTTCGTTTCCACCCGGCCCTGGCTCCTTTTAAAGCAGCTGTTCTGCCGCTGACCAAAAAACAGAGCGACACAGCCTCAGCACTCTACGAGGAGCTGGCCAAGTGTTTTATGGTGGATTATGATCTGCCGGGAAGCATTGGCAAGCGTTACAGAAGGCAGGACGAGATAGGGACACCTTTCTGCATCACTGTGGATTTCGATACAGAGACGGATCAAACCGTAACCATTCGAGACAGGGATACGATGGAACAGATTAGACTGCCCATATCCGAAATCAGGGGTTACATTGAAAATAAGATATCATTTTAAAAGGAGAAATAGTATATGAGCAAAAAGTATGTTTATCTGTTCCGGGAAGCCGACGGCACCATGCGTGAGCTGTTGGGAGGAAAGGGTGCTAATCTGGCCGAGATGACGAATCTTGGAATGCCGGTACCCCAGGGTTTTACCGTTACTACGGAAGCCTGTACACAGTATTATGAAGACGCCGAGGTCATCAATGACAGTATCCGGGCTGAGATAATGAGCAATATCGGCAAGCTTGAAGAGATCAGTGGAAAGAAGTTTGGCGACATTGATAACCCGCTTCTCGTTTCGGTTCGTTCCGGATCAAGAGCATCCATGCCCGGCATGATGGATACCATTTTGAACCTGGGCCTCAACGATGAAGTCACCGACAGCTTTGCAAAGAAGACCAACAATCCAAGGTTTGCTTACGACTCCTACAGAAGATTTATACAAATGTATTCCGATGTAGTCATGGAAGTTGGTAAATCCTATTTTGAAAAACTCATCGATGAGATGAAGGAAAAGAAGGGCGTCACCCAAGACACAGATTTGGATGCCGATGATCTCAAAGCCTTGTCCAAACTCTTTAAGCAGCAATACAAAGATAAAGTGGGAGAGGAATTCCCAAGCGACCCGATCGAGCAGCTCTTTGGAGCAGTAAAAGCGGTTTTCCGTTCCTGGAACAATCCAAGAGCCATCTATTACAGAAGGATGAACGACATTCCTTCCTCCTGGGGCACAGCTGTAAACATTCAAGCTATGGTCTTCGGAAACATGGGAGACACATCCGGTACCGGAGTTGCTTTCTCCAGAAACCCGGCTACAGGAGAAGCGAAGCTTTACGGTGAATTCCTTATGAATGCACAGGGCGAAGACGTGGTAGCCGGTATTCGGACGCCCCAGACTATCGACCATCTCAAAGAGATCAATCCGGAAGCTTATGATGAGTTTTATAAAATCGTATACACCTTGGAAAAGCATTACAAGGATATGCAGGACATGGAGTTCACCATTGAAGAAGGTAAGCTGTACATGCTGCAGACAAGAAACGGAAAGAGAACAGCAGCCGCTGCTCTGAAAATCGCTTGCGACCTGGTAGATGAGGGATTGATTACAACTACACAGGCCGTTGCCATGATTGATCCAAAGCAGTTGGATGCCTTGTTGCATCCTCAATTCGATGAGGCAGCATTGAAGGCTGCAAAACCCATCGGTTCAGGCCTGCCCGCTTCACCGGGAGCTGCCTGCGGTCAGGTGGTCTTTACCGCAGATGATGCTGCCGAATGGGGTAAAAGCGGTTCCAAGGTCATTTTGGTACGGCTTGAGACTTCTCCGGAAGACATCGAAGGCATGCACCATTCACAGGGTATCCTCACAGTCCGCGGTGGCATGACATCCCATGCGGCTGTCGTTGCCAG
>CAYLVS010000038.1:0-10999 GCA_964387185.1 uncultured Oscillospiraceae bacterium
TCCAGAGACACATGCTGGAAGATTATCTTCAGTTCCGCTCCGTTTTCAGATTCTACGTTGGTCATGGCCTCGGGCGGAAGCACATCTTTCCCTGCAGATGTCATATCTTTCATCTGCTCCGCATACTTCAAAAGATTGGCCTCGACCAACCTTGTTCCTGACTGGTCCTCTGCCCAAACCTCCACATCACTCCTGCTGATGCGCTTTGAGATCAGCTTATACTCCTTGTCCTCAATCCTAAAAGTAAATACCTTTTCATCGTTTATTTCCACATAGGAACCGATGACCATGGATACATCATATCCAGATATATCCAGTGGTATATCCGTATCCAGACTGGCATAGAAGAATCTGGGATTATCACCCGGTTCATTGTAATAATAAGGCTCAAAGCCGAAGCTGTCTTTCATGTCTGAATACATGTTGAAGTCATTGGGCAACCAGGCTATATAATCCGTAGAGCTGTTGCCGTCTAAATATTGAAGGATATTAGTGACCTCCCGCTGTGTCTCGTCTGATGCTGTGGATTTGGGATTTAAGATCCCTTCGGACAGCATGCCCTCGGCTTGGAGGATTGTTTCGATCCTGTCAATCTGGCTGTTGCGCGATACTGAGAAGGCATCCACAGGCGGCAGGATAGACACAATGGCAAAAGCGGCTGCCAACAGCGCAATATAACGATTTTTTGAAACGGGACGGAAGCTGAGAAATACAGCCGAAACCAGCGAAAACACAGCAAAGAGTGACACATAATAGCGTGCCACCGTTATTCCGTAAGCATCCAAGCGAATCCAGACCGATACCATCTGCATGATAACAATTGGTATCCAGATCTTTGGAAACACCATGCGGAACAACCTTGCAAAGCCATTCTCCGGCAGGCTTGCAAGCACGAACAAAACTACACCCACAGCGGAGTAAATGAGAACCATAGGCCCCAGCTGACCCGAAGGCCACTCAGAGGACACCAGTATTTTCCCAAAATAAGCCAACAGTACAATCGTGTAAACAGTAAAAAGAGGAATCGCTATATAGGAAACCAGAATCTCAAGAAACCTCGGATACTCATCAAACCGGAATCGTCTATTCCCCTCTTTTCTATCGCCGTTGAATCGAGGTAGAAGTGAGAGATAATAAAGCGGTGCAAACACAATCCATATGATCGTCATCATGTAAGCATAGCCCTTATCGTTCACTGGGAAGAGCAATGTGTCCACGGCGAAAAGGATGGCCGCGATCCCGGCGGATAGCACACCCGAATACAAGGCGGAGACAAAAAAGCTCTTAAAATGAACAAGCGCTACGACATCGAAGTCGTTCTTCTGCCGAAAAGCCGGTATCCAAAGTACAGCGCAGGTCATAGCAAAAATGGCCACGAAGCTGCGGGTCAGGATTTCTGCACTGATGTCAGGCGACGGCCAAATAATAGCAAAATAGCCGGCTGTCAGAAGCAGAGCAATCCCATACACAACAAGACCAAAATTTCTCAGTTTCTCAAAGTTCTCAATGGAAAACTGAGCAACCATACCAATGAAGGCCCCTACGCCCAAAGCGAAGATAAGCTTCTCCAAGGTCAAGTGCGGCGTGATATCCTCGGCAATCAGGTAACACACCAAGGCGGCGGTTATCACCAAGCAACCGACGGTGAACGGGAAACGGGAAATCGCTGTCGTCAATCCCTTAAGCATTTGATAAACCAGTGTTTTGAAGCGTTTCATAGAATCCCTTCTTTCTTTGCCATTGCTAATTTGACTATCTTTTCTTAATAAATGTTCCCTTATCCAATTCGTCAAAAGCCTGATTCAGCTCTTCCTTTGTATTCATTACGATGGGACCCCCCCAGGCCACGGGTTCCTCTAATGGCTCTCCTGCCAGCAAAAAGAAACGCATCCCGGCATCCCCGGCTTTTACATAAAGCTCGTCGCCCGAATCGAATAATACCGCTCTCCTGCTCTCAAAATATTCGCCTTCCTCAGCAAAATAACCCCCACCGAGGACAATATAAGTAAAGAGAGTGTCATCTTCCTTCGTCCCAAGTTTCCACACCGCGCCGGGCTCCAGCGCAACATCCAGATAGAGCACTTTCACATAATCTCCAGCCGTCGCACCGGCTTTTCCCTTGTATATGCCAGATATGATGCGTACCGTGGATCCATCCTCTTTTACCACAGGTATAACATCTGCTGTGATGTCACGGTACTCCGGATCTGTCATCTTATCTTTTTTTGGTAGGTTCACCCAGAGTTGTGCTCCAAGCATCCGCGGGGCTGCTTTGGGCATTTCCTGATGAAGAATTCCACTACCCGCAGTCATCCACTGACAACATCCGTCCAGAATACTGCCTTCATTGCCCAGGCTGTCACCATGCTCGATATCACCCTCTATCAAGTAGGTCACTGTCTCAATTCCGCGGTGAGGATGCCAGGGAAAGCCTTTAATGTAGTCTGCCGGATCCTCGGAATCGAATGCATCCAACATCAGGAAGGGATCAAAATCTTTGACATCCCTGCCGCCGATGACTCTTACCAGCTTCACACCTGCTCCGTCATATTGCGTCGATCCTGTTACGATCTTTTTCACGCTTCTTCTCTTCATCTTTTGTCCCTCCTGTGTAATCTGTAAGATCAGCAGAACTGATACCTTATTATTTTTGTCAATACTTTTTTATACCCTTTTGCCGATTGCATCAAACCCTCACCTTTCCCACAACCTTCTCATACAATATTTTAGCGAAGTCCGAAATACAGCATGAATTGCAAAAGGAGAGTTACTTATGAACGATAAGCTGCTGCCCCTCGACCGATTGCGAGTGGGGCAAAAAGGCGTAGTTATGGACATTGCTGCTACCGATTCTGAGAAAAGAAGATTTTGGGATTTGGGACTGATTCGAGGAACTACCGTTGAATCCCTGCACAGAAGCCCTTCGGGGGATCCCATCGCTTATTTCATCATGGGAGCAGTGATCGCACTGCGCAATTACGACGCGGAAAAGGTTTTGGTAGTGAGTAGCACGTAAAATATAACACGGGAGTATCCGCATGACCGTTAAAAATATTGCCCTCATCGGCAACCCAAACGTGGGAAAAAGCACTGTGTTCAACGGTCTCACAGGGCTTTCGCAACATACGGGCAACTGGCCCGGCAAGACCGTTTCACTGGCCTCCGGAACTTTTGTTCACAGAGGCCAGGCTTTCTCTCTCATCGATTTACCGGGTATTTATTCGCTGATGGCCAATTCCCCGGAAGAAGCGGTAGCGATCGATTATCTCCGCTATCAAAAGCCTGATGTTGTAGTAATCGTGGCGGACGCTACCTGCTTGGAGAGGAACCTGAACCTGGCGATACAAGTAACCGATGCATACAGCAACGTGATTCTGTGCGTCAATCTGCTGGACGAAGCCAAGAAAAAAAAGATTCAAATCGATCTAGATTCTCTATCACGGCTTATGGGTATCCCGGTGGTGGGGGTGGTCGCCAGATCCAAGAAAAACCTAGATAAACTAAAGGAACAAATTTACTTTGTGGCCGAAAATTCAATCGATTCCCTCGGCCTATCAGTAGCCTTTACCGAAGAAAAGATAACGAATTCCGTAAACCGGGCCAGCGCACTTTTCAAGTCCTGCGTTCGCTTAGAACGAAAGGACTACAATGCACCCGATCGGACTTTGGACCGTATTGTTACATCTAAATCACTGGGCTATCCCATTATGCTCCTTCTTTTGGGCCTTATTTTCTGGATCACACTTCAAGGAGCAAACTACATTTCCGAGTATCTACATATCGTCTTGTTCGGACTGCAAGGCCCACTGTTTGAGATACTAACCGCCTGGAATGCCCCACCCATGCTCATCGACATGCTGCTCTTTGGCGTCTACCAGACTGTCGCATGGGTCGTTTCCGTCATGCTACCACCTATGGCCATCTTTTTTCCGCTTTTTACATTTTTAGAGGATTCCGGCTATTTGCCTAGGGTCGCTTTTAATATGGATCGATGCTTCCGCAGAGCCTGTGCTCACGGAAAGCAGGCTCTCACAATGTGCATGGGGTTCGGCTGCAATGCCTGCGCCATCATGAATTGCCGGATTATCGATTCCCCACGAGAGCGACTGATGGCCATTCTGACCAACAACTTCGTGCCTTGCAACGGACGGTTTCCTACATTGATTGCCTTGATCAGCATGTTCTTTGCGGGACTGAGCACCGGGCCCTTGCAGGATGTGATCGCCGTGAGCCTGCTAGTGGGTGTCATTCTCTTCGGCGTGTTTATCACGCTTTTGATATCAAAAATACTCTCTATGACAATTTTAAAGGGGCTTCCTTCATCCTTTGCTTTAGAGCTACCACCCTATAGGCGGCCTCAGTTCGCCAAGGTGATCATACGCTCATTATTAGACAGAACCATCTTCGTCCTGGGAAGGGCCGTAGTAGTAGCAACTCCCGCCGGGTTGATCATATGGTTTCTTGCCAACACCTACACTGGCGACGCAAGCCTGTTGAGCCTGTTCACTGAAACTCTGGACCCCTTTGCAAGGCTGATGGGCCTTGACGGAGTAATCTTAATGGCCTTCATCCTGGGTTTTCCCGCCAATGAAATCGTGATTCCAATAATAATAATGACCTATATGGCTACCGGAAGCATAACCGAGCTGGATACCTTCCAGCTGCGAACCCTACTCGTCGATAACGGCTGGACCACGACAACAGCCCTTTGCACCCTGCTCTTCTGCCTGTTGCACTTCCCTTGCGGCACCACATGTATGACCATAAAAAAAGAGACGGCAAGCTGGAAGTGGACAGCTGCCGCCTTCATTATTCCTACTGTTTGCGGTATTGTTGTATGTTTCTTAGTCGCACAAACATTTTATTTACTGGGGTTGTAAGTTTTGCTTTACTTATTTTGCAAATACCGTGTCAGCACGAACAAGGTAAAGCTGTGCCCTGCCGGATAGCCGGAGGCATTGCTTGCGAGAAATCGCAGCTGGTTCTCTACCTTCCCCATTAGCTCGGAGCTATCCATCTTGCGTGCCAATCGGAGCATATTCCATGCTGTAATACTGTTGCCCGAGGGCATTGCGCTATCATAGGTCTCCTTCGGGCGCCATATGAGCTTCTCGCTGTTAGAAGCAGTGAAGAAAAAGCCTCCTCCCTCCTCGTCAGCGAAGTCTGTCACGATCCTATTGTTGCAGTCCAAAGCCTTCTGAAGATAACCGACTTTTCTAGTGGTCTCGTACAACTCAAGGAGGCCCCAGGTATAATAGGCGTAATCATCCAGATAACCGTTTCCTACAGCCTCTCGGTTCCGATAGCGAACTTTTAGCCTTCCATCTTTTTTCATCAGCTCTTTTTCAACAAACTCGGTCGCCATCTCTGCTACATACAGGTATTGATTGTCATGAAACACGCGGGCGGCATTGGCCAAAGCGGCAATCATCATTCCGTTCCACGCAGTAAGCACCTTGTCATCTCTGTGGAGTTCCATCCTCGTGGCGCGGTAATCCAACAAGGATTTGCAACCGTCGGTAAACTCTCTTGCAGCATTCCTGTAGCGCTGGTTGCGCAGTAGATTGGGGATATTCTTACCTTCAAAATTGCCACGCTGCGTGATGTCGTAACTGTCATTGAAAGACTCTCCTCTTTCCTCACCTAACTGTTCGAGAGTCTCCTGTTCCGTAAATACATAGTACTTTCCTTCTTCCCCTTCACTGTCCGCATCCTGCGCCGAGTAAAAGCCGCCCTCACCTGCAGTCATTTCACGTAGAACATAATCGATAATGGCTTCCGCCACTTCCTTATAAAGACTGTCTTCCGTCAGCCTGTAAGCTTCTGTGTATACATAGGTAAGAAGAGCGTTGTCATAAAGCATTTTTTCAAAATGGGGAGCTAGCCAGTAAGGGTCTGTGGAATAGCGGCTAAACCCGCCTCCAATGTGATCAAAGATTCCCCCACGGTACATCTGCGCCAAGGTATGCTCCACCATCTCTAATACACTGTCATTCATCTTTCCTTCATGGGCTGCCAGCAAGAATAATAGGTTGTGCGGTGTGGGGAATTTGGGACTTCTTCCAAACCCACCGTTTCTTTCATCAAAGGTCTTTTGCAGTTGGCTGATTCCTTCTACGATCAGTTGGTCGGTCAAGGGCTCTTCCACCCAAGACTCTACGCCTTCTCCTGGAGCGGAGTTAAGCCGTGCTGTCATTTGCCTGCCGGCTTCCAACAGCTCATCTCGATTCTCTCCCCAAGCCTTAGCGGTGCTGTCAAGAATGCTCAGCAAGCCGGGCATTCCTCCCCTGCTCTCTTTTGGAAAGTAAGTTCCGGCAAAAAACGGTTCACTATCCGGCGTAAGTAGAAGCGTAGTGGGCCAGCCTCCCTGCCCCGTGAATAATTGACAGGCGGTCATATATACCAAGTCAAGATCCGGTCTCTCTTCCTTGTCCACTTTTATTGATACGAAGTACTTGCTCAATGCGGCAGCAACTTCTTTATCTTCGAAGGATTCCCTCTCCATCACATGGCACCAATGGCAAGTGGAGTACCCGATGGAAAGGAATATAGGCTTGTCCTCATCTTTGGCCTTATCAAAGGCTTCCTGATCCCAAGGATACCAGTCTACAGGGTTATGAGCATGCTGCAGTAAATATGGAGATTGTTCGTTTATCAATCGATTGGGCATTTCATTCTTTTTCGTCATCTTTGTCACGTTCCTTTATTTTAGTATTTATTGTAGTGTACCCCAAAAATGAAGAATACTATTATTCGATTTCCCGCAGTACCTGCAGAATTGCTCGCTTTGTGACAATAATTTCATCGGCCTTTTTTATTATTTTCGCCGGAACACCGGCTACCACAGTCCCGGCAGGCACATGGTGGATCACAACTGCTCCGGCAGCGACGACAGCGTCTTTACCCACTCGGAGACCTTCCAGAACGACTGCATTTGCACCGATTAAAACATTGTCCTCAATGATGACCGGGTCTTGGCTCATTGGTTCCAATACTCCGGCAAGGATAGCACCGGCACCGATATGACAGTTTTCGCCCACCGTGACCCTTGCTCCCAAGACGGCATTCATGTCGATCATAGTGTTCTTTCCTATGCTTGCTCCAATATTGATGACCGCACCCATCATGATAATTGCATGCTCTCCTATGGTCACGGGACTGCGAATGATCGCTCCGGGCTCAACTCTGGCATTCAGGTTCCGTATGTCCGCCAGAGGAAGTATGGAGTGTCGTCTGTCACATTCTATATAGCAATCGATTATATGCTCCGATTGTTCCTTAAGTATCGGTTCGATATCAGCCCATTCTCCAAAAATGATCCGATCTCCACAGCCAAAAGAACGGCAGTTCTCAAAGTTGATGGGCTGCCGTTCCTTTAAGTATACTTTTACGGGCGTTGTTTTCTTTGCGCTTCTAAAGATTTGGATAATATCCTTTGTATCCATAGCTCACCGATTCCATACTGCTTCGCGATAACCGTCTGATTGATTCCTTAGGTCTTACAATCTTTCGTATATCTTTATGCAGTAGATAAGCGGCTTATACATGGTCCTTATTCCTTACAATCTACCTTTTCATTTAAGTAAAAATCCATTAAGTTGAGTAGATTAGAGTAATCAATTGGCTTCTTCACGTATTCATTTACCCCCGCGCTTCGGACTTCCTTTTCTTCTTCCTCATCGTCACTTGCTGTCAGAGCAACGATGGGCACATATCTGCAATTGGAATGATCCAGGCCGCGAATTCCTGCGACAGCTTCCTTCCCATTCATTACGGGCATGCGAACATCCATGAGTATCATATCTATAGCGCCGGGCGCAGAGTTTCGAAAAGACTCCATCGCTTCGAGACCGTTCCCGGCAGCCAGGATGCGAATACCTGAGGGGGCCAACACCGCCGAGGTAATCTCAAAGATATCGGGATTATCCTCCGCAATGAGAATGCATTTATTTTTGAAGTCATAGTTTTTTAGAGTAGGCAGGTTATTTGACGGCTTTTGAGGGGATACCGAAGCTTTTTCACTGCCGGCAGGTTTCTGTTCTTTCCCTATTTCGAGGGGTATGCGAACCTTAGTCGTTGTTCCTACCATCGGTTTGCTTACCACGTTTATTTCCCCTCCCAATAAGGACACGAGGTTTTTCGTGATGTACAATCCCAATCCCGTAGACTCGCGGTTGCAGTGGCAGTTTTCAGCAGCCATTGAATAGGGCTCAAACATGGTCTTCATAAACTCTTCACTCATACCGATACCGGTGTCGATTACGCGCATCTCCATAAACAAGGAATTGCGGGATTTGGGAAACTGAATAAACTCCAGAGTAATGTTTCCTCCCACCGCAGTATATTTAATAGAATTCGTCAAAAGGTTGGTAAGGATTTGATTGATGTGCAGAAAATCACCCACCAGCTGTTTTTGAAAAATATCCGTAAATTTAATATGGAACTGCTGATGTTTTTTCTCAACTTGTGGAGTGAGTAGCTGGTTTAAGAATGCCACAATGTTATCCAGGGAGAATTCCTCATGTTGCAGAGACATTTTACCACTCATAATTTTAGAATAGTCCAGAATATCGTTGACCAAGGATAGTAGATAACTCGAGGCGTTTTCAATTTTGGACAGATGATCTTTGACCTTAACCCTATCTTCAAGTTCATCCCATGTAAGTGCGGTCATTCCCATGATGGTGCTGAGAGGCGTTTTCAGATCGTGGCAGATCGTATAGATCTGTTCTTTATCAACCTGATGTAAATCAACTCCGTTTGACATAGACTTCATTCATTCATCCTCCAGCTGATAGGATTGATGGTATTAGATTACCGCACGAAACCATCGAATCTTGTCAAAATCAGTACGAGAAATTACAAATAATCTTTTTATGATATTATTAATGGTATTAATTATAAAGCAAACGTAAAACAAAGAAAAGCTAAAGATTGTAAGACTGTCTTTAGCTCCCTAGTTTGACAGCTGTACTAACAATCTAAAACCTGCATTGCAAGCAATTGCAAAAACCGGCAGGATTTTTTATTTGATTTTATAAACATTTTTATATTGCGTTTTATTGCGTTCGGTGATATAATATCCTATATATCCAAAGGGAGGATAACTGCTATGTATCTAAAAAAATCCAAGCAGAAAAATGGACGCATCCAGATATCAATAGCCGAGGGGCACTATGATAAGGCAACAAAACGTACTAAAACGACTAACATCAAAACCTTGGGCTATTTAGATGTTCTTGAAAAAGAATATGATGATCCGATAGCCCACTTTACCGCAGAAGTGGCAAGAATGAATGAAAGCAGGATAAGAGAAAATGCTCCCATCACGCTAAGTGTGGATACAAAAGCAACTTTATCAGAAGATCCCAACGGTCGCCGTAATTTCGGTTATGCTGCATTTTCGAAGATATATCATGAGCTAGGCATAGACAAGTTTATTACAAATCGCCAAAGATACACAAAAGCAAAGTTCAATCACAACAGTATCTTAAAGTTGCTGGTATATTCAAGGCTTCTATATCCTGCCTCTAAGAAATCCACTTATGAAAACAAGGATATGATCTTTGATAAGACTGACTTTTCCCTTGTCGATGTATACCGTAGCCTGAGTTTTTTTAAAAAGCACAAGAACAGCCTGATGCTATGGATTCATGAAAATATCAAGGCAAACTACGGCAGAGACACTTCCCTTGTTTACTACGATGTGACCAATTACTATTTTGAGATTGATAAACCCGATGAGATGAGAAGAAAAGGCATCTCGAAAGAACACAGACCCAATCCAATCGTTCAAATGGGTTTGTTCATTGATACCAACGGGATACCTATCTACTACGGTCTATTTTCTGGTAACACCCTTGATAAACAAACACTTATTCCTATGATGGATAAAATATTGGACGATTACGCCCTTGGCCGTATCATCGTGGTTGCTGACAGGGGAGTTATTACCGGCGATAATATTGCTCAGACAATAATAGACGGAAATGGCTATGTATTCAGCTATTCCATAAGAGGCTCTGCAAAGGAATTCAAAGAATATGTGCTTGATGAAGATGGCTATACCAGAAGCAGCGATGACAATGGATTCAGGATGAAATCCCGGATAGTCCCCAGGACAATACATGTAACAAATCCTCTTACTGGGAAAAAACAAGATGTTGAGGTAGATGAAAAACATGTTGTTTTTTACAGCCCTAAATATGCCGAGAAAGCAAAGCGTGACAGAGCAGAAGCCGTTTCGAAGGCTCAGGAGTATGTCAAGCATCCGGAGAAATACAACCATGCCTTAAATTACGGTGCCAAGAAATACATATGCAACCTGAAAGTTGATAAGGATACGGGCGAGATTTCAGATGAAGCCAAGCAGCTTATTTATTTTGACGAAGAGAGACTTAAAGAAGAAGAAAAGTATGATGGCTACTACGCCATCGTTTCTAGCGAGCTTGATGAAAGTGCCGAGAAGATCATCGAGATCTACAGGGGACTTTGGAAGATAGAGCAGTCCTTTTGTGTCACGAAGAGTGATTTAGAGGCAAGACCTGTGCATCTTTCCAGGAAGGATCGTATTGATGCCCATTTCCTCATCTGTTTTATTTCACTCGTTCTGCAAAGAGTGCTGGAAATGAAGCTGAACAACAAGCATTCTACATCCACAATCCTTGAAAGCCTTAGGAAATGCGCATGCAGCCATATTGAAAGCAATTACTACCTGTTTGATTATTATGATGATGTCCTTAAGGATATCGGCATGGTTGCAGGCATAGACTTCAACAGAAAGTATATGCGGCTCATAGATATCCGTAAAGCTATAGGAGAAACCAAAAAGTAGAAACAAAAAATTTGTAACGCAATGAGTTTCTGTGAAAATAATACGGCCTGTGACCATTGTATTCTGGCGGTTGCAGGCCATTTTTATTCATTTTTGGTGTCAAAGTCAGGTTATATTCTATTGGAAAAAAATGCAGTTGTCAATAGAGATTAGCCATTGTATAAT
>CAYLVS010000039.1:0-1086 GCA_964387185.1 uncultured Oscillospiraceae bacterium
ATTGATTGCTTAAGGATGATTATGACGAATTTTAGGCAACAAAAAAATCCCGTGATCGTAAAAATAGCACAGGATTTTCAATGGAGCTACTGACAGGAATCGAACCTGCGACCTGCTGATTACGAATCAGCTGCTCTACCGACTGAGCCACAGTAGCATGTGTGGATCGCTGAGCTGTTCAGCGATCACTATTTTACCACATCATAGGAGCAGCCGTCAAAGGATAATTCAAAATTGCAGATGCTTTTATAATCACAGTATTTGCAGGCGGTTTCGTTCTTCGTCTTCTTTGGATGAAGGTGGATTACACCGGATGCCAAAGCGCTGCAGAGCTCTGTTATGACCTGATCCATGGAGGCGCGAAAATCCCGGAATTCTTCCTCTGTTAAAAGCTTACTGTCAGTGGTTCCTGACACGCTGCCGTCCTTGCTTTTGCGCACCGGCAAAATCTCCGAAAAGCCACTGAACTCGCCGGCAATGCTCTCGATGACAGCAGGGTCATCCAGAACGATGCCATCCAGCTTATAGATACGCCGTAACTCCGTCTCCAACTTGTCTCGTAGCATCTGTTCATCGTATTCACTGGCATCGATCATGGGGTCGGCAATTTCAAAATAAAAGACTCCCGCCGGCTTTGCAGTCCGGTCCAATGCCTCCATGCCGTCCGTTGCCGCCTTAAGGTAGAGCATCAGCTGAAGCTTCCATCCACCCAAGGCTTCATTGACATCGAACTTTTCCTTTCCCGATTTGTAGTCGATTACCTTCACATATCCATCGGGGAGCACGTCGATTCGGTCGATCTTACCTTCAATTAACAGCTCCCTGCCACCTACAGAGACACGTATCGGTGGAAAGAGTTTATTCTCACCAATACCAAAAGCTTCTTCAAAGTATATTTCATTGATCTGCCCCTGTTTCACATGTCTGACCAATGCCCAGGCCGCCCTCTGGCAGACCTCCTGCATTCTGGACGTGCGATAGCGTTCCTCTTCTCCCGCCTCCAGCACTCCCTCCTTATATTCCACAGCCACTTCCTCTATCAGTACCGCCACCTTATCCGCGCATTCTTCTTCGGTAATTCGCATC
>CAYLVS010000039.1:1096-8988 GCA_964387185.1 uncultured Oscillospiraceae bacterium
TTCATGGGTCAAGGGCATCCCTTTGACGGTGAGGCCTTCTGCTAGCCGCATGAGGCAATGATGATACACATCGCCTACTTCCCGTCCGGCCACCTCAAAGACTCGCCGCTCTTGGGGAAACAAGCCAAAGTGAACAAAGTGAGCAAAGGGGCACCGGGAAAATCTCTCAATACGTGACGGGCTGACTCGAAGCTCCCGCCGATCATCTCTCCCAAAGAGTTTTTCCACAAGTGAGGTTTCCAGGCTTTCGATTCGATTGGTGAAGCGGATCCCTTCCCCTACTATTTCAAGTCCTCTATCATCTTTCTCCTTGTACCAGTTGAAGGCCGCCTGCCATACAGGGTCCATCTCTTCTTCCCCGCTACCCGCCTTACGCAGAGCCTCCGCTAGAAACTTCAGACTGCTTTTCGGCCTGTCCAACAGCTCCATAGGGTCTTCACGGTTTCGCAGGTCTTTTTCCAAAGTGGCGTCCGGAAACAGCTTTCGTAGCTTATCAAGTATAATGGAAGGGCGCAGTTCCTTTCCGTCCATATCCGCAGCAGAAAACCCAATCCAGAGATGGTTTTCCGGTCTGGACATCTGCTTGTAAATGGCCAGCCGTTCCTCCATGCTGCGCAGATTGTCATCCTTGCAAATCAAGATATCTCGTTGTTGCAGCAGAGCTCTCTCGTCCTGGTTGAGCAAGTCATCCCCAGGGGCTGCTGCCGGTAGGATTCCGTCATTTGCTCCCATGACGACCAGCGCCTTGATCTGCCCCACCCTGGTCCTCTGCATAGTCCCTACGACGACCTGGTCGATGGTGGTGGGAATCAGGCCCAGCTCAATGGAGTCAAATCCGGCTTGGAGCATGGAAGAATAGTCTTCTCCGCTGATGGTCTCTTCACCGATAAGCTCCACCAATTGATCCAAAAGCCCTAAGATGCTTTCCCAGATCTGCTGCATTTCCATGGCGGCCTCAAGTTCAGCGGCTTCGTCCAATTCCAGGCAAAAGGCTTCCAGTCGGTTGGCCAAGTCCGCATTACCGTCGAGGAATTCTCTGAGCGCGTCGGTTTTTTCTTTCACTGTAATCGTTCCGGCCGCCTTTTCCTCATATTCCCCTATAAAAGCAGCAACCGTCCGGCGGTTTTCATTAAGCCTTTCAAACTCTTCTTCCTGGTATTCTTTTTTTCCGTACAGGAAGTCCTTCTTCCACCGTGAACCTCTTATCCGATAGCGAATCGCATAGTTTTCCAGCTCCTCGGCCTCTTCCGGGTCGATGGGGCAAAAACCGGTCTTCACTAAGCGGAAAACATCTTGGTAGGCCCATCCTGACTGGATTACATCCAACAGAGAAGAGATGAAGACAATTGCCGGATTATGTAGCACACGGCGCTTTTGGTCCAGGAAAAAGCTGATGCCATACTCATCGAAGACCCGCTTGATAATGGCTCCTCTGCCTTCCATGTCGTTACAGATAACGGCAATGTCCCGAAAGCGGAGTCCATGATCCCGCACAAGATTCATGATGTAGGCGGCTGCGGTTTCCGCTTCGCTATAGAAATTCGCTGCTCTGCAGAAGAGCAAGGCATCGTTACCTCCGGAAAAGGGTTGGTAGGGGTGGGCAAATATCTGTTTCTCCAAATGGCTGATGGCGGGCTGCCGCTGGGCATAGGGGCCATCCAACCGGTGCTTTTCTGTCATTCCGGGGCTTACGGCCTTTTCCAACCTCCACATCACATCCCTGGTCAGCCGGAACAATTCTTCATCGGGTCCTGCATCGTCAGAGGTGAGTATCATGTTTACGCCATGACTGTGGAGAGTGAGCTCTTCAATGATCTTAATAGATTTCGGCGTAAAGGAGTCGAATCCCGACACCCAAAACTCTGCATTCTTAACCAAATCGGATCGGCCGATTTTCGATAAGAAAAGGTTGAGATGGTCTTCTGTGTCTATGTATTTCTCCTTGATCTGTTCTTCATAGCTTCCGAAGATCAGGGCTATATCGCTGAGCTTGCGCCTTAGCAGGCTGTCCTCCTCCATTTCGCCAATGATTCCTCTTATCTCTTCCGGCGAGCTGTTATATTGCTTCATCTCTGAGATTAGGTTGTTGGCCATATCGAGAAAGGAGTGAGAGCCGCCCATACCGCGAAAGACCTGTAGGTCATCTTCGCAGTCCTTCATTATTTTTGCTAAAAGCATGTGGCGGCCGTGTTTATCAATAGGGGTACGTCTGCTGCCTCCCGTTTCTTTTAGAACTCTTGCTGCTAGCCTGGAAAATGACAGTACTTCCAAATCCATAAGACCTTTCACCCCAAGGTGGGTGATTGCGTTTCGCTCTGCCTGCAAGGTGTATTGATCCGGCACTAGCAGGATAATCCTCCCGGGAGCTCCTGCTACTCCAAGACGTGACAAGGACCGGCCGACTTGATTGTACATAACCCGGTCTTTGTCTACACTTTCTCTGCCATAATAAAGTCTTAGCATAGGAAGCTCCTTTCTAGCGAACTGCCCTTGCTTTAATATAACAAATTTTCTTTCGTCTGGACCTTATGTTCCTGTTCACACCGCAAACATCTGTCGAGTCTGTTTCCCTAGTTCATTTCTAAACAGTAATTGTTTTTTGTGAACTATAATGGGCTTATAAACCGGCCTGAGACCGGGGTTGTAGTTCATATTTTGCCGGATTTCTGAAAAAGTGAACTATGTTTCCTGATTTTGTAGTTCACTTTTTTTCGGAATTATTTTTTTGTGAACTATAATGGACTTATAAACCGGCCCTAGACTGCGATTATAGTTCATATTTTGCTGGATTTCTGAAAAAGTGAACTATATTTCCCATAGCTGTACGGTAAGAGCAGGGAATTTGACTATTATGGATGTGCATGCAGCATTGTCACAAAATAGTAAATAAGTCCTCCGGCCTTTCAATCAGAAAGTCGGGTCCGTTGGGACCTTGTATCTCTTCCTGGCTTACGGCAATCTGCCAGCCTACCAGCACAGAACGGACACCTGCATTTCTCGCGCAGAGGATATCGAACATGGAGTCTCCCAGCATGATGGATTCCGCTGGGTCTGATGAAAGTTTGCGCAGAGCGATAAAGACCGGTTCCGGGTCGGGTTTGTGTTTATCCGTATCTTCATGAGTGACCAGGCAATCCATATGTGGATGCAATCCGAATTGCTCCAGTCCCTGAACAGTGGTGTCTCCTACTCTGGAGGTGACGAGACCCGTTTTGAATCCATCTTTTTTCAGGCGGCGAACCAGATCTACCATTCCCGGAAAGGGATGGATCATATCTGTGTAATGCTCATGTAAAAAACTTCTGTAGATTTCCACGCCCTCTTCCACCGTTACTTGAGGAAGCACTCTCGCCATAGTGGTATAGAGAGGTTCTCCAAAGGTGCGCGTGATGCTTTCTACCGGGCGTTCCTTGCCTTCCACTGTGCGGAAGGTGTGCTGCCAGGACTGGATCACCACATCGTTGGTGTTCATAATGGTGCCGTCATAATCAAATAAAATAGTGGTAATTTTGTTCATGCAATTCCTCCAACAGCCAGGGAGACAGACCCTGTGGCTGATTTATAGTTTCATGGTTAGGGACACCTTGTGTTTTTCCGGATCCACAGAAAGCACCTTTACTTTTACCGTATCACCAACGCTGACAACGTCCATAGGATTCTTCACAAATTTGTGGCTTAGCTGGGAGATGTGGACCAGGCCGTCGTTCTTCACACCGATATCCACAAAGGCTCCGAAATCGACCACATTTCGAACGGTGCCCGTCAGCTCCATATCCGGCTTCAGATCTTCGATGGACAACACATCGCTACGGAATAACACAGGAGGCATTCCCTCTCTGGGGTCCCGGGCAGGCTTTTTAATCTCGCTGACGATATCTGTCATGGTCATTTTGCCGATATCAAGGCTCTCCGCCAATTTTTCCAAGCTTCCGTATGCTTCGGTGATCCTCTGGTCAATCTGCTTTGCTCCGCCCTTTGCGATCTCTTCCTTCTCAATGTTCAATTTCTCCAACATCAATTCAGCCACCGCATAAGACTCGGGATGCACAGCCGTAGCATCCAATGGATTGCTGCCCCCGGGAATTCGCATAAATCCTGCGCACTGGTTGAAAGTCTTTTCTCCCAGCCTGGCCACCTTTTTTAATTGGTTCCGGTTTTTGAATCTACCCTCTTTCTCCCGATAGGCTACGATATTCTTTGCGATTGTGGGATTGATTCCGGCGATGTAGGCCAGTAGCGAAGGCGACGCCGTATTGAGGTCCACCCCTACCCGGTTTACGCAGTCTTCCACCACGTTAGTGAGAGCGCCGTCCAGAAGTCCTTGATTGATGTCATGCTGGTATTGACCCACGCCAATGTGCTTGGGGGAGATTTTTACCAATTCCGCCAGAGGGTCCTGAAGGCGCCGTCCGATGGACATAGCTCCCCGAGTAGTGACATCCAATTCCGGGTATTCCTCTGTTGCCAGCTTGGACGCAGAGTAAATGGAGGCACCCGCCTCGTTAACAATAGTGTATTGCAAATCCTTGATGCCGGATTCTTTAATTAAATCGGAAATGAAGATCTCTGTCTCTCTTGACGCCGTGCCGTTTCCAATAACAATGACATTGGCCTTATACTTTTCAATAAGCGCCATAATGACTTTCCGGGAGCCGACTATATCGTTTCTGGGTTCCGTGGGATAAATGGTAGTGTAAGCCAATAGCTTGCCGGTTTCATCAAGCATGGTTACTTTGCAGCCTGTCCGAAAACCGGGGTCTATGGCAATGACTCGGGCATTCTTCACCGGCGGAACCATGAGCAGATTTTCCGTGTTTTTCGCGAACACCTTTACTGCGTCCTTTTCCGCCCGCTCTGTAAGCTGGCTTCGTAGCTCTCTTTCAATAGAAGGTGCCATGAGCCGTTTATATGCGTCCTCGACGGTAGCTTCCATCAGCCCGACAAAAATACTTCTTTCGTTGCGGATGATTTCCCCCTTCAAAATATCATGAATGGAGTCCACAGGGGCTTTCAGCTTGACCTTGAGCTTCTTCTCCTTTTCACCTCTGTTCATGGCTAAAATACGGTGATTGGGGATTTTGGAAAGCCCTTCGCTGTAATCGTAATACATATCATAAACGGTGCTTTCCTCCGGGTCTGCAGCCTCTGAAACCAACTGTCCCAGATCAAAGGTCTTCTGCCGTACCGCTTGGTTAAAGTCCGCATCGTCAGCAATAATTTCTGCAATGATGTCCGCCGCACCGGCCAAAGCCTCCTCAGGCGTTGCTGCGCCTTTTCCGGCCTCGATCAGGTCAGTATCGTGGCAGACAAAGGGCATTGCGGCCTCCAGAGGCGTTCCTTCCGTCTGTTCCATCATCCGAATGATAACAGCCAGCGGTTCCAGTCCCTTCTCCTTTGCCTTAGAGGCTCTGGTGGCTCTCTTTTGTTTGTAAGGCTTGTACAGATCCTCAACCCGCTGCAGTACGTCTGCGGCAAGGATGTCCTCCCGGAGATCCTCCGTCAGCTTCCCCTGCTCCTCGATTAAACGAATAACCTCCTCTTTGCGCTCATCCAGATTGCGCAGATAGGTCAGCCTCTCCTCCAGATCCCGCAGGGTCACGTCGGACATGCCACCTGTGACTTCCTTTCGATATCTGGCAATAAAGGGAATGGTGTTCCCTTCATCTATGAGCTCCACTGTAGCTTGTACAAAGGATTTCTTCAGGCCTAATTCTTTTGCTAGTTTCTCTATTATCATTATTACCTCTGTTTTAGTTTTTCGTTAATCAGATAATCCAGTTCCCCGTCCATTACCGCATAGACATTACCTACCTCTGCATTGGTGCGGTGGTCCTTCACCAGTGAGTAGGGATGGAAAACATAGGACCTTATCTGGCTTCCCCAGGTGATCTGGCTGTAGTCGCCCTTCAGCTCATCGATCTTGTCCTTATGCTCCTGCAAGGCCAGCTCCAGAAGCCTTGCCTTCAGCACTTTCATAGCAACTTCCCTGTTCTGGTGCTGGGACCGCTCGTTCTGGCAGGACACCACGATATTCGTAGGAATGTGCGTAATTCGGATGGCAGAATCCGTCTTGTTGACATGCTGTCCACCGGCCCCGCTTGAACGGTAGGTATCCACCCGCAAATCATCAGGATTGATATCCACTTCGATGTCATCGTCCAGTTCAGGCATCACGTCCACAGACGCAAAGGAAGTATGCCGCCGCCCCGAAGAATCAAAGGGAGAAATCCGAACAATTCGATGTACACCCTTTTCATTCTTCAAATAGCCATAAGCGTTCTCTCCCTCGATCTGCAGCGTTGCATTTTTAATGCCGCCCTCGGAAGCGTCCTGAAGATCCCAAATGGTAATCTTGTAGTTCTTATCCTCTGCCCAGCGCGTATACATCCGCAACAACATCTCCGCCCAATCTTGCGCGTCAAGTCCGCCACTGCCTGCGTGAATGGACAGGATGGCATTGTTTTGATCGTACTCTCCATCCAACAAAGTCTTGATTCTCAAGGCCTCTACTTTATCCTTATAGGAGGCGTAAGCCTCTTCAATATCCGGAATCAGGCTGCGGTCGTCTTCCTCTTCAGCCAATTCAATCATAACCTGAACATCTTCAAACTCACCGGCCAAATCTGTATATGCGCCGATCTTTGTTTCAACGCGCTTCTTCTCTTTCAAAAGCTTCTGGGCCTGCTCGTGGTCGTCCCAAAAGCCCTCCGCTTCCATCTGCGCGGTAATATTCCCTAAGCTCTCCTTTAACCCTGCCAGGTCAAAGGGACTCACCCAATTCTTGTAGATTTTTTAACTCGTCATCAAGCTCGTATTTGATTACTTCGAGTTCCAGCATCTTCTCACATCCTTTACGCTATATTAGTATTATGGATTTAATCTGGGGGTTGAGATATTGCGTCTTCATTCTTCGGTTTGGTTTGCACCGCAGCACTTCTTGTACTTCTTTCCGCTGCCGCAGGGACAGGGGTCATTCCTTCCCACAGTAGGCTGCTTTCTCACAGTTTCCTGCTTCCCTGTGGCCGACCGCTCGGGAACCTGCACTGCATCCGGAATCTGCTGCTCTGCCGGGCCATCTCCACCCATAATGGCAGAACCGGTAAACTCATCCTTCTTGGCAACGCCAAGGTCGATGACCTGCTTGCGCTGGGTCTGGGTCTGAATGGTCACATTGAAGCAGAACCGAACCGTATCATCCTTGATGGATTTAATCATCAGATCGAACATGTCAAAGCCTTCATTGGCGTAAGCCCTTGCCGGATCCTGCTGTCCAAGCGCCCGAAGGCCGATGCCGTGACGCAGCTGGTCCATGGCATCAATGTGGTCCATCCACTTGTTGTCCACTACCCGAAGCAGAATCATGCGCTCCAGATCCCGCATCCGTTCCGCCCCGATTTCCTCTTCCTTCGCTTCGTAGACCTTGGCAATCCGTTCCATTGTATCTTCATAAAGTTTTGCCTTGTCCAGGTACTGGATGACTTCCTCCGTATAACCGTACACGGGGAATTTTCCAAATATCTTGGCCAAAGACTTTTCCAGCCCGGCCAGATCCCATTCTTCCGCATACTTGGATGTGGATGTGCAGAAATCCAGCTGTTCGTTGATAATCTCCTCCGCCATGGACTGAATGTGTTCCCTTAAGTCCTCGCCAAAGAGCACACGGCGGCGTTCGCCGTAAATAATTTCTCTCTGCTTGTTCATGACATCGTCGTACTGGAGCACGTATTTCCGAATGGAGAAGTTTCTACCTTCCACTCTTTTCTGCGCATTTTCAATGGATTTTGTCAGCATACCGGCTTCCAGGGGAACATCCTCTCCCATTCCAAGCTTGCCAACCAAGCCTTGTATTCTATCGCCTCCGAAGCGACGCATCAAATCATCTTCAAGCGAAA